>JBGUET010000262.1:0-4070 GCA_041821225.1 Sedimentibacter sp. | reverse complement strand
ATAAGCCGAGTTCTGTATTAAACAATCATCTATCTATGCTTACTGTTGCCAGTAAACTTTAGCGACCTACCATTTGGACTGTGACGAGCAGCCACTCTACGGTCCGTTCTTGGTCTTGCTCCAGGTGGGGTTTACATAGCCAATTAGTCGCCTAATTGCTGGTGAGCTCTTACCTCGCCTTTCCATCCTTGCCACTTACGTGGCGGTCTCTTTCTGTTGCACTTTCCTTAAGGTCACCCTCACTGGGTATTACCCAGCACCTTACTCTATGGAGCTCGGACTTTCCTCATACATTGCTGCATGCGACTGTATAATTTACTCTTTGCAATGATACAACATTTAACAATGATTGTCAAATGCCATTTTTAACCAATTAACTAGTCTCGTGAATGCTATTTAATCTTTCAATCCATATATCATAGGAAGCATCACTTGGCATTCGCCAATCACCCCTGGGTGAAAGTGACACTGAACCAACCTTTACTCCATCAGGCATGCATGAACGCTTAAACTGTTGGGTGAAAAATCTTTTATAAAACTTCTTTAAAGTTTCAAGAATTACTTCGTCTTTAAATTCTCCATTAAACGCCATCTTTGCTAGAACATATATTTTATCAGGTTCATAACCATTTCTCAGCATATTGTACAAGAAAAAATCATTCAAGTCATAAGAGCCAACTGTGCTTTCAGTGAATTGTTGAATATTACCTTGTTTGTCAGGAGGAAGAAGTTCAGGGCTAACAGGAGTTTGGCAAACATCTAGAAGAGCATCTTGAATTCTGCCTACTGTTTGTTTTTCTGCATACCATTTAACTAAATATCTTACTAAGGTTTTAGGTATGCTAGAATTAACTCCATACATAGACATGTGGTCACCATTGTAGGTGCACCAACCAAGAGCCAATTCTGACAAATCTCCCGTTCCAACAACAATACCATTTTCTTGATTTGCTATGTCCATTAGTATTTGTGTTCTTTCCCTTGCCTGTGAATTTTCGTATGTTATGTCGTGTTGTTCTATATTGTGCCCAATGTCATTAAAATGTTGAATGCAAGCTTCCTTTATAGATATTTCCTTTATTGTTACACCCAGTTCCTTCATCAAAATAATAGCATTGTTGTATGTCCTGCTTGTTGTACCAAATCCTGGCATTGTAACAGCAATAATGCCAAGCATAGGAATATTAAGCTTTTTAAATGCCTCTACAGTTACAAGTAATGCTAAGGTGCTATCTAATCCTCCTGATATTCCAACAACTGCAGTTTTAATGCCCGTCTTGCTCAGTCTTTGATATAATCCTGTTGCTTGAAGGTTCAATATTTCTTTGCATCGTTTATCCCTCTCATCCTGATTAGAAGGCACAAAAGGTCTTGGGTCAACGTATCTTTCTATATTTTTGTTTTTCATGTATCCAAGATCAAATTTTATATACTGATAGTCTTTTTTATCATGTCTATCCATGTATGTGTTAAACTTAATCCTGTCATTGCTTAGTTTTTCTAAGTCAATATCTCCATAAATAATACTGCTCTCATCAGAAAATATATTTTCTTTTAATATCGTTCCATTTTCTGCAATAATTGCATGCCCTGAGAAAACTACATCAGTAGTACTTTCAGTCTGCCCAGCGGAACAATAAGCATATGCAGTAATACATTTTGCAGACTGTACTTTTACAATGTCTCTCCTGTAATCCGTCTTTGCTATTGTTTCATTGCTAGCAGATAAATTTAATATTAAATTAGCACCGTACTGTGTATGATAAGAGCTAGGAGGTATGTTCACCCATAAATCTTCACATACATCTATTCCAATACATAGGGTAGACAAATTGTCTTTAAACAACAAATTTTCATTAAAAGGAACAACTTGATTACAAAGCAACACATTGCTACTTATTCTAGAAATCGAAGAAGCAAACCAACGTTTTTCATAGAATTCGTTATAATTAGGAATATAAGTTTTAGGAACTGCCCCCAGAATTTTTCCGCTTTTTATAATCACAGCACAATTAAACAACTGGTTGTCTGCTTTTATTGGCATCCCTACAGCAATTAATATATCAATTTCCTTCGTTTCTTCAAGTAAATATGAAAGTGCAATTTCTGCTTGTCTAATCAATATTTTTTGATTAAATAAGTCTCCACAAGTATAAGCTGTAATACACAATTCTGGGAAAACTATTATATTAGCATTTTTTTCTAAATATGCTCTTTTCACTATAGAAACAATTTCTTTTGCATTATATTGAGGATTTGCTATTTTTATAACTGGTACACCTGTAGCAACCCTAACGTATTCAAAGCTTTTATTCATGTCATTACCCTCTAAATTATTATTTCTTTAACTGTATTTTTATCTAAAATAATTATTTCAAGTTCTTCTATTGTATCTAAAACTACTTTTAAGTTTTTCAAAAAATGGTTTTCAGTATTAAAATGTCCAGCATCTATTACACACAAATTGTTTTTTAATGCGCTTTGAGCCTGATGATATTTTATATCCCCAGTAATGAAAACTTCTGCTTCCTTATTAACTGCATCGTCAATAAACTCTCCACCACTTCCACCACAAAATGCAACGTTTTTAATTATTCTGCTTTCGTTGTTGCAATACAATTTCACATAACTACATTTTAATGCTTTTTTTACATATTTAGCATATTCCAAAATACCAACTGCTTGTATTGTTCCTATGCCACCATATCCGCCATTTCCATCATTTTCTTCGTGAAGCACCTCATAGCCGACAATGCCTAATTCTTTTGCCAATTGATGATTTATGCCCTTTTCAGCCTTGTCTAAGCTTGTGTGCAGGCTATATAAATTAATATTGTTTGTAATTAGAGAACGGATTATTTCACCGTCGTAAGTATTGTAGTCAATGGACTTTATTGATTCAAATAAAAATGGATGATGGGTGATTATTAACTCAACTTTATTTTCAATTGCATAGTTTAAAGCAAATGTATCCATATCTAGAGTTAACATAATTTTTTTTATGTCTTGATTCATACTACCTATTTGCAAACCACTGTTATCCCAAGATTCTTGTTTTTTTAGTTTTATTGCCTCATCTAATAGTTTAATAACTGAATCAATATTAATTTGTCATCAACTCCCTTATTTTATCGTTTTTTTCCTTTAAAGCACCTATTTTCTCATTATATTCCTTATTATTTGTTTTTTCAAGGCTATTGATAATATTTTCGTTTATGTTTATATTTTTGCTCAAATATTCCATCATTAAAGAATCTTTTTTTTCAATTAAGTGTCTGCTGAATTCATAATATATTTCATCTTGTAATTCTGATGTTCCAGGTTCTGCCTTTATAATGAAATAGAAATGATGATATTCCTTAACTAATTTTTCATCAATTATTTTAAAACCATTTTCGCATAAATATCTTCGAAGTTTTTCTGCAGCTGTCATTGGCTGTAATATTATTTGCATAATTTCATTTGAAATATTCTTAGATGATTGAAGAATATCTGCAATTAATTCTCCACCCATCCCAGCTATAATTATTGTGTCTGCCTCATTTTCATTTAAAACAGTTAGACCGCTTCCAAGTCTGAAATCGCACTTTGGATGTAAATCTCTTAAAGTTAAGTATTCTATCGCCCTGTTTAATGGCCCTTCATTTAAATCTGTGGCAATAACATGCTGACAAGTATTATCATTTAATAGCATTTCAGCCACATACCCATGGTCAGTTCCTATGTCTGCTGCTGTATTGCATTTATCAACCATGGATTTTATACACTCTAATCGGTTCATAATATCCTCCATAATAAAAAATACAGAATACTGAATTAAGATAATTCTGCATTCTGTATTAATTTTTATTCTAAGTAGTCTTTTAGTTTTTTACTTCTGCTAGGGTGTCGTAATTTTCTAAGAGCCTTAGCTTCAATTTGTCTAATTCTTTCTCTCGTTACATCAAATTCTTTTCCAACTTCTTCTAATGTTCTTGCTCTTCCATCATCTAAGCCAAATCTTAATCTTAAAACTTTCTGTTCCCTATCTGTTAAAGTATGGAGCACTGAAGAAAGTTGTTCTCTTAATA
>JBGUET010000261.1:0-4082 GCA_041821225.1 Sedimentibacter sp. | reverse complement strand
AACATACCTGGCTGTTGCTGCTGCAGTGAATGCATTTAGGAAAAAAGAAGTTGAACGTATTATACTTACAAGGCCTGCGGTTGAAGCAGGAGAAAAACTAGGATTTTTGCCGGGGGATATGCAAGACAAAGTTGACCCATACTTACGGCCTCTTTATGATGCGCTTTTTGATATTATGGGCATAGAAAACTTTTCGAAAAATGTAGAAAAGCAATTGATTGAAGTTGCACCACTTGCCTACATGAGGGGACGTACGTTAGATTCAGCTTTCATTATCCTTGATGAAGCTCAAAATACAACAAATGAGCAGATGAAAATGTTTTTAACACGTCTTGGATATGGTTCTAAAGCTGTTATAACAGGAGATATTACTCAAATAGACCTTCCAGAAGGTAAAAGGTCAGGACTAAAATCGGTTATTGATATTTTAAAAGATGTAAATGACATTGGTTTTATGTTTTTTAACACATCAGATGTTGTAAGACATAAATTGGTTCAAGATATAATAAAGGCTTATGAAAGATTTGAGGCGAACAAAAAATGATTGATGTATTATTTGATAATAGACAGGGTATAATGGAAATTACTGAAAACAATGTAAAAGCTATTGAAAGTGCAGTAGGTACAGTTTTAGAAGAGGAAAATGCTAAAGGCGATTTTGAAATTAGTGTTTCATTCGTTACAAACGAAGAAATAAGAAGGTTGAACAGGGATTATAGAAATGTTGATAGTGAAACTGATGTTTTATCGTTTCCTATGGATGAGGATGAATTTAACGGAGTAATAATCTTAGGGGATATTGTGTTATCAACTCAGAGAATAATTGAACAAGCCAATGAATTTGGTCATAGCTTTGAAAGAGAAATGATTTATCTCACTGTCCACAGCATGCTTCATTTATTAGGGTACGACCACCTTTCAGACTTAGAAAAAGATGAAATGAGATTAAGAGAAAAAGAAATTATGAAAAAGCTTCAATTGTTTAAATAATCCAATTTAAAGGAAGACTATGAAGAATAAAATATTAATTACAATTATATTTATTTTATTATTAGCATCGGTTTCATGTGCTAATAAGGCATCTGTTTCTTCAGAATCAGTTGAGGAAGCTCCTAAAGATTTAGTGGACAAGGAACCTGAAATAATAGAAAAATCAAAAGAACCAGAACAACCAGAAGAAATAAAAGTTATTTCACCTTTAGATGGTCTTAAGTATTATCCTGAAGAATTATCCAAAAGGACTGTGGCCGTTTCTATTGATAACCATCCCAGAGCAAGGTGGCAGGCAGGATTAAGCCAAGCGGAATTGATTTATGAATTTGAAGTAGAATATCCTTACACAAGATACTTATGTATATTTTTAGCAAAAGAGCCAGAGCTTGTTGGGCCTGTTAGAAGTGCAAGACCATATATAATATACTATGCCCTAGAAAATGGTGGAATATTTGTACATGTAGGAGGAAGTGAGGAGGCTTTTAGTGAAATAAGGCGTCTAATGGTAGCTGATGTAGATGGACTTTATTCAGGTGCTATGTTTAGATACTATGACACAGAAAAATACGCACCACATAACATGTACACTACTTTAAAATCCATAAGAGATGAAGCTTCATCATATGGTTACAGCACTGAAAATAATTTTGAGGGCTACACATTTAATGAAGATAGCAAGAAATTGTCTTCTGATTACAGTGATGCTAAAGTTGCGGAAAGCATAGAAATAATTTACAATAAAAGCAATACAACTAGTTATACATATGACGCTGAACAAAGATTTTATTTAAGGTTTAAGGATGGGGAAAAACATGTTGATGAACTTGACAACATGCAATTGACTGCAAAAAATATAATCGCAATTGAAACTTCAAGGACTGTGCTTGACAGCGCAGGAAGGCTTGATCTTGGAACAATTGGTGAGGGTAGGGGATTATATATTACGCAAGGAGAATCTATTCCTATAACTTGGGAAAAGCAATCTGAAAAAGATCGAACGAGATTTTACTCAGAAAACAATGAAATCAAATTAAATCCAGGCAATACATGGATTCAAGTGGTAAGTGATTTAGATAATGTAAGTGTTGTGGCTAAAGAAAATTAGTGTATTTAAATAACTTGTGTTATAATATGTTTAATAAAATAAGGTGGTTATTATGGAAGATAAATTATTGATTAAAATAGCTATAGAAGCTAGAGAAAAATCATACAGTCCATATTCTGATTTTAAGGTTGGAGCAGCAGTATATACAAAAAGCGGAAAGATATTTACAGGCTGTAACATTGAATCTGCATCGTACTCCCCAACAATATGTGCCGAAAGAGTGGCTATTTCAAAAAGCATATCAGAAGGATACCGTGATATAGAAAAAATAGCAATTGTAGGAAGCGATAAAAAAATCTCTTTTCCATGTGGTGTTTGCAGACAGTTTATGTTGGAATTTGGGAAAGATATTAAGGTAATTTGTGCAAAAAATATTGATTCATACGAAACGTATACAGTAGAAGAGCTTCTGCCAAGAAGTTTTGGACCAGAAGATTTGGATTAACTAAAGAGAGGAATAATATGTTTAAATCAGGATTCGTTACAATAATAGGAAGACCAAATGTAGGTAAATCAACATTGATGAATGCAATGATTGGTGAGAAAATTTCAATCATGTCAGATAAGCCTCAAACAACAAGAAATAAAATAAGAACAGTATATACAGATGATGAAGCTCAAATAATATTCTTGGATACGCCTGGTATCCACAAACCCAAAAATCATCTTGGAGAATTTATGAACACTGAAGTTAATTCAGCAATTGAAGAAATGGACGTCTTAATAATGATAACAGATGAATTTAATAAAATAGGACCAGGGGACGACTTTATTATTGAAAAAATTAAAGATATAAAATCAAAAAAAATCTTAATTTTAAATAAAATTGACATGTTTGACCAGGAAAAAGCTATTAAAATGGCAGCTGAATTTGATAAATACAAGGTATTTGACGATATTATGCCAATGTCAGCACTTAAGAACCTTGGAGTTGACTCATTGATAAAACTTATAATTAAATATTTAAAGACAGGTCCCATGTATTTCCCTCATGATTTTATAACTGATAGGCCAGAGAGATTTGTGGTAGCGGAAATTATAAGAGAAAAAGCCCTCATGTATTTGCAAGATGAGGTTCCTCATGGAATCGCTATTGAAATTGAAGAAATGAAAGAAAGAAAAAATAGAAATCTTGTTGATATAAGAGCAAGTATTCTATGTGAGAAAAAATCTCACAAAAGTATTATAATTGGAAAAGAAGGTAGAAAAATTAAGGGTATAGGGAAAAGTGCCAGAGAGGATATAGAAAAACTTTTGGGTAGTCAGGTAAATTTACAACTCTTCGTTAAAATATCAGAAAATTGGCGAGATAATAATTATCTTCTTAAAAGCCTTGGATATGACCAGAAATGATAACGGAGGAAGTTCTTATTGTAAAAGATGTAAATTATAAAGAAAATGATAAGATACTTCATGCCTTGTCAAGAACAAGGGGTAAAATTCAGCTGATGTCCAAAGGCTCTAAAAAGAATAATTCTCAATTGGTTAATATATCCCAGATTTTTGCATATTCAAAATGCACCCTTACTCAGTCAAGGGACATGTATATTATAACCTCAGCAGAATTGATTGATAATTTTTATAATCTTAAAAATAATATAGATGCTTTTTATTACGGAAATTATATACTAGAGTTAATAAGCTACGTTGCCCAAGAAAATGAATATGATTACAAAATATTTGATATGACTGTATCTGTAATTCATTATTTATCGTGTTTTAATGAAAATTTTGATAAATTAATCGCTGCATATGAATTAAAGCTAGTGTCTATGCTTGGATACAAGCCTGATTTTCTTCATTGTTTGTCCTGTGGAGCAATAATTAACAAAGCGGCCAAATTCTCAATAAAAGATGGTGGACCATATTGTTCTCAATGCGTAAATTATGGAAATGGAATAAATGTCACATATAGTGAAATACTAACCTTAGATAAAATTTTAAAAACAAAATTTGAGAATATTGGCTCAATAGAAATGAATGC
>JBGUET010000260.1:0-4083 GCA_041821225.1 Sedimentibacter sp. | reverse complement strand
ATTAAGCAATTTGTTTTTATACATGTTATCTTCCGCTTCTTTTAGGATATTCTCTATGTTTTGCGTGGCTGTTGTTTTTGAAGCTGTTCCTAATGCCATACTAACTTTTATTGGTAAATTACTAATTGATTCGCATTTTTCATTAATTCTCTCACAAATAGCATTAGCATCATCCTCGCTTACTTTGGGTAGCAGAATTACAAACTCATCACCACCCCAACGGGAAATAATTTCTTCTGCACGACAAGCTCTTTTCAATGCATTAGCCGCTTGTATTATCAATTCATCACCAACAAGGTGACCCAAACCATCGTTAGTCAATTTCAGGCTATTCAAATCTGCCATAATAATACTAAGTGGCAATTGTCTATTTGTGTCTAATCTTTTTATTTCCTCATCAAAAAAAGCACGGTTGTAAAGTCCTGTTAATTTATCATGGAAAGTTAAAAACTCCATTTTATCTTCAGTTTTTTTTCTTTCTGTAACATCCCTAAAAATAACTAATTGAGCTTTTCTTTCTCCATACATGATTTCACTAGTATTCAACTCAATTTTAACTTCATTACCTGAATTGGTAATCATAACTGTTTGATGATTTCCAATTTTGTCATAGATAAAATAATCCATCATTTTGTCTAAAAAATTTGGATGAACATATTTGAACAATGATGTTTCCAACAACAGGTCTTCAGAGCAACCCATTAACTGTTCAAATTGAGGATTCACATATTTAAATAAGTTATCTTGAATAATTGCAATTCCATCACTAGCATGTTCAACAATAGAGCGACATTTTCCTTCATTAGACCGCATAGCTTTTTCTGCAACTTTACTTTTTTGATTTTTTTCTTTTTTCTCTATTGCACTTAGAATAGCTAAGCTCAATTTATTATACTCTATTGGCTTTTGTATATAATCAAATGCCCCTAATCTAAGCACTTTAATAGCTATATCAACCGATTTAATGTTTGTAGTCACAATCACTTCAACATTGGCATACTTTTCCTTTATTAGCCTTAATACATCTACCCCGCTCATCTTTGGCATCTCAACATTTAATATTACTATATCAAAAAAACCCGCATCATCTTTTTCTTTTTTTTCTAATAAACTCAGGCCATACAATCCATCTTCTGCAACACAAACTTCATAACCATCTACTATGAGCCTTTTTTCAAGAGCGTCTCTTATGATTTTTTCATCATCTATCAATAAAATTCTGTTACACATTTTATTCCTCCATCTCAATAATAAATCATATGTAATATTACTTGCTATTAAAAGCAATGTAAGATTACCGATATGTACATGTAGATTTGGTATAATTATAACATTAATTTCAATAAATGAAAAGTAAACTCAAATACTATTTACTTGCTTTTCTTCTTAAGCATAGCTCACTGACACCAATTCATTTACGGCAAAAGCCTAATGTTTAAGTAAAATATTTTTTGGATATACATTCTAATTTGATTTATATTATTTTTGAATACACCTGTATATTTATAGGACCAGATAAAGGAATGTTTGGGACCATTTAAAAATTTAAAAAGTATATTTTTTTACTTAACCTTATTATTAATAATACTTGCAGCATTTTTACATTTAGCAATTGAGTCTAATTGTTTATCAAAAGTTGCCGGCAACATTTCAGGCGTCAATTCATCTACGAAGCCATTATTCCTATAAACATTACCGTCTACGCAAGTTAGACCATAGTTGCAAGTGTAACATTGTGAAAATGCACCAACTAAGAACTTAGAAACAACATTCATTTTATTACTGACGGCAAAATTCTCCACTATTTTAAGAACGTTGTTCTTCTCCTCATCTTTAGAATAACCTGTTGAAATTATAACCACTGGTTTTTCTTTCAGTGTAAATTTTCCTTGATGACGGAAGCAAAAGCATCTCTCAAACAAACAATGTGATAAACCATTAGGAACGTTGTAATAATTGGGAACACCCCATACTATGGCATCTGCCTCTTCCATAGCTTTTGCTATTTCTTGAAAATCATCTTGAACAACACATATGTTGTCCTTTGTACATCCAAGACAGCTTATACAGCCACCTATATGCTTGCCTGAAAGGGATATATATTTTGTTTCACCCTCACAATTATCAAGAACTTCTTTGACCGCATAAGATGTTATTCCATTTGCTCTCGGACTTCCTGAAATACCTAAAATCATATTAATTCTCCCTATATTTATATTTTGTATTTAAATACTTAGTAATAATATAACTTGCTTTTCTATAAACAGCTTAATATCGCCTGGTTAAATATATTATAATAGCCGAGATAAATTATATGGTTATTAGTTTACCATCAGTTTTAAGTATTTCAGTTAAAGGTGGTCCCATTGATTTTAATTCAAAACCCAAAGCATCAATTTCATCAGCTACACCAAGTTTTGTTGCACAGGCTATGCAGAAACCAACTTCAACACCTTTAGCCTTGACATCTAGCAATTTTTCCTGAATATGCTTATTTTCTGCAACTAATTTTGCAGTTGCTCCCCAGACTATAATTTCAACACTGTCCCACCATTTGTATTTCAATGAAGCTTCAGCATACATGAACACCATCATTTCCGCCGTAAGTGGATCAGCATTTGTCCACAATATTGTCAATTTTTTATTTGTATTATTTTCCATTTCGTTTCTCCTTTATTTTTATTTTTTTGTAATTACTATGCAATACTTACTACTTAATCAAACTTTCAATTATTTCAACAAATACATCAACCGGTTGAGCACCATATACAACTTCCTTATCATCAAAGATAAAATATGGTACACCAGTAATTCTCTGTTCACTTGCTTTTAATTCATCACTTCTTACTTCATCGCTAAATTCTTCCGATTTTAAAATATTCAATGCTCTTTCTCTATCTAAACCTACTTTTTCAGCTATTGATACTAAAACTTCAATGTCAGATATAAGCAGCGATTTAACAAAATAACTATTCATAACAGCTTCAGTATATTCTTTTATCTTGCCTTCAGTTTTTGCGTAGTGTGCCAACCTATGCGCATCAAAAGTGTTTGTTCGCTTCAAATCATCAAAATTAAAATTCAAGCCAACTTCCTTAGCTGCATTTATAATATTATTATTAGTCGCTTTCGCTTGTTCAAGACTCATACCATATTTTTCTGCCATAATTTCATTAATATTTCTGTCGTTTTTCTTGTTTGCATTGGGATCTAATTCAAAAGAATTAAACACCATTTGAGTGTCTTCCTGCATTCCAGTTTGTTTAAGTGCTATTTCAAGCTTTTTTTCACCTATATAACAGAACGGGCATGCATAATCTGACCAAATTTCTACTTTCATATTTCGTAACCTCCTATATTTTCCTAATAATAAAACTTACTTGCTCTTAAGCAGAACATCTTCTAACAAATGATAAAATTGTTCTAAAGGTTTATTGCTTCTGCTAGATTTCATCCTTACCAAGGCTCCTTGCCAGTTGTTAATAATAACATCCGCAAGCACTGTTGGTTCAATTAATGGTTTAAAATCATACTTTTCTTGTGCCAAAACAATACATTTCAGTACTTTGCATACAGTTTTTTCATGCATCATCTCAGTTACCTTTGAAATTTCTAAATTTACATCTCCTAGCTCTTGTGAAAGATTTCCTATAAAACAGCCAAGCTTATAATCCTCGTTTTTCATATTGTCAATTTTGCTTAGATAGAATTTTTTAATTCTGTCTAAAGGTTCCACATTTTCATCATTTAATAGTGAGAATCTTTCAAAACCCAAATCGTCCATATAGTACTTCAATGCTTCAATGGCATATTCCTCTTTTGTTTTAAAATAGTAATAGAAAGACCCCTTTGGTATACTTGCAGCATCCGCTAAGTCTTTCACCCCTGTTGCATTGTAGCCTTTCAAATACATTACACGTATGGATTTTTTAATTATGTTTTGTTTGATAATTGATTTGTTATCCATTTGCAAGCTGCTCCTTGATCATATTGATCTCTTGTATCTTATAGTCAACCGGTCGAATATATTTTACCATAAATAAAAGTGCATGTCAAATTACTTTCTATATGTTAAATATTGAT
>JBGUET010000259.1:0-4087 GCA_041821225.1 Sedimentibacter sp. | reverse complement strand
ATAGTTGTTCCAGTACAGCTATGTGTTTTATCTACTGGTTTCACCCAATTATCCCCAGAACAAGGGTCAATTTGCCCAACATTCCCAAGATTGTTTCCACGACAAATTGATGAAAATTCTGTAGGTGGTGCTGGAGGCGGCAACGGTTGTAGAACAAGATCAGCATCAGCAGAAGAATAATTAGCAAACAAAATAAAACCTGCTTTTTTGGCAGGTTTTATTTTGTTTGCTTCTTCAAATTATTTTTTTCTAAATCACTTATTCCTTTTTCTATTAATCTCATTTCTACAGATTCTTCAATTATAGTTTTAATCAAGACTACAACGGGTACTCCTAGTATCATGCCTGGTATTCCAAATAAGTTGCCACCTACAGTTACTGATGTAATAATCCAAAATGGACTCACTCCAACATTCCCTCCTACTATTCTAGGATCAAGAATGTTTGCATCTAGCTGCTGTATTACTAATATTATTATAAGTGCAGTTATAGCCTTTGGTGGGTCTACAAAAAAAGATACAACTATAACTGGAGCAGAACCTATAATTGGTCCAAAGTAAGGTATAATGTTGAAAGCACCTATGATGGTTCCCATTAAGGGTGCATAAGGCACTTTAAACAAATAAAATACTATGACACACACTATTCCTACAATTGTAGAATCTAAAAGCTTTCCATTTAAAAAGCTTTTAAAAATAACATTTCCCTGACTGAATGCCTTAAGGTATCTCTTTGCTTTATTTTCATCTGTATATGCATATATTAATCTTTTTCCCCTGGCAAGAATGTCTTCTTTTTCAGCAAGCATGTAAATGCTAATAATGAAGCTTGTAACTATGGTAAATGTGCTAGAACCAATATTTGCCGCCATTTTCACCAATACGTTTGAAATATTCACTAGCAAGTCGTTTATAATGCTTTTTATATATTCACTGGCTTGCAAGATGTAATCAGAAATATATGCAATGTATGGACTGTTAATTTTATCTTTTAAATCAGATACTATTTGAACAATATCTATATTACCTTTCATTATAAAATCAACTATGTTATTTATATTTTCAACTATTTGTGGCACAACCTTGTAAATTAATGTTCCTATTAAGCCTATTAAAATAATAAATGCCAACAAAATTCCTTGTGATCTTCGCACTTTTAGCTTTCTCATAAAAACCATAACTACAGAATCCATCAAATACGCTATAATTAAAGCATAAATAACAGGCTTAAAAGACACTAAAACAAAACTGAAAGTTTCTGGCCTAAAAACCGTTAACAGCATAAGCAGCACTAAAACTAGTATGGGAAATGACATTTTCAAAATACTTTTATACTTTTCTATAATATATTCACCTCTTGTTACATTATTTTAGCCTGGCCTCTGTAAACAACTCCCTGTTTACCATTGACAGTTAAAAGTTCTCCATCAACTATTACTTTCATGCAGTCATCAGCCCCAACTATTACCTCTTTGCCTAAATTCATACCTGCTATGAATGCATGAGATGTTAACCCGCCTTCTTCCACAATGATTGCAGATGCTCTTGACATAAATTCAACAACATCCTTTTCAGTTGAATTCATTACAATAATGTCCCCGTCTTCAAATTTTTCTCTTAACTCTGCAGCATTTTTAGCAACGCGTGCTCTTGCAACAACAGTTTCCTTGCCAACTCCAACCCTTTTGTAGAGAAGTTCACTCACAATATGAACTTTTAATAAATTTGTGCTACCTGATACTCCTACAGGAACACCTGCGGTCACTATTGTAATGTCACCGTTTTCTATATAGCCAAGCTTTAGAGCCCTATTTACAGATTTTTCTATAATTTCATCAGTTGATTGAAATTTATTAATTTTAATTGGATAAACACCCCAATACAGTGACATTTTCCGCATAACATATTCGCTTTCTGTGGCTGCTATAATGGGAGCTATTGGTCTATACTTAGACACTGCTTCTGCAGTATATCCAGACGAAGTTGCGGATATAATGGCTGTTGCTTTTAAGTCCAAACAAGTTCTGCAAGTTGCATAACTTATGGAATCAGTTATTGAATTGCTAAATCCTATATTTTTGTTTCTTAAAATTTCTTCATAATCCAAAGAATTTTCTATCATTTTTGCAATTTTGCTCATAGTCTTTACTGCTTCAACTGGATAACTTCCTGATGCTGTCTCTCCAGAAAGCATTATAGCATCTGAACCTTCAAATATTGATGTTGCAACATCTGATACTTCCGCCCTCGTAGGTCTTGGATTTCTTATCATAGAATCAAGCATTTGTGTTGCAGTTATTACCGGCTTTCCAGCAGTATTGCATTTTTTGATTAATCTTTTTTGTACTAAAGGAACTTCCTCAGCCGGTATTTCAACGCCTAAATCTCCTCTAGCAACCATTATTCCATCTGAAACTTCTATTATTTCATCAATATTCTCAACGCCTTCTCTATTCTCTATTTTAGAAATAATCATTATGTGGTCAGCGTTTCCTTGTTCTAAAATTCTTCTAATAGCTATAACGTCATCCGCTTTTCTAATAAATGAAGCTGCAATATAATCAATGTCATTTTCAATTCCAAAATTAATATCACTTATGTCTGTTTCAGTTAAAGCAGGAATATTTATTTTAACATTAGGAACATTTACACCTTTTTTATTTTTAACTGTTCCTCCATTGCTTACTATGCATTTTAAGTCAGTATCATTTAATGCTTCTATAACCTCTAAGCTTATGATGCCATCATCAATCAATACAAAGTCTCCAACTTTTACATCTTTGGCAAATCCTTCATATGTAACGCTTGAGATTTTTTCTGTACCAAGTATATTTCTTGTAGTCAGAATAAATTCTGCACCTTTTTTAAGTTCTACTTGGCCATTTTCAAAATCCCTTGTTCTTATTTCAGGACCTTTTGTATCAAGCATTATGGCTGTTGATGTTCCAAGTTCTTCACGAACTTTTTTTATTGTTTCTATTTTTGCTTTGTGTTCCTCATGGGTTCCATGAGAGAAATTAAGTCTTGCTACATTCAATCCATTTATAACTAGTTCTTTAAATATACTCTCATCCTGAGATGCGGGTCCAATTGTGCAAACTATCTTTGTTTTACGCAATTTTTGCATTTATTTTCATCTCCCTATAACTAATAATAACTGTAAATCATTATAATTAAATTACCCACATTTATATTGACAATATCTTTGTAAGTTCGTATGTTTCTTTATCAAATTCTTTCTTCATTAAAAGAGCTTCTTCAATATCCATATGGAATATTTCATTTCCTCTTACCCCAAGTACCCTGTTGTGAATGGAATCATTTAATAATTCAACAGCCTTAGATCCCATTTGACTTCCTATTAATCTGTCAAAAGCTGAAGGTGTTCCACCTCTTTGAGTGTAACCAAGAACTGAATACCTAGTGCCAACTCCAGTTGCTTTCTCTATTTTTTTGCTTATATCTTGAGCATCCCCGGCTCCTTCAGCAAGAATTATAATGCTGTGTTTTTTACCTCTAGCTCTTCCTTGCATTATTTTGTCGCACACTTCTTCTATATTATACTCAACTTCAGGAATTATAACCATTTCAGCACCACCGGCAAGTCCTGCATAAAGAGCTATATCCCCACAGTTTCTTCCCATAACTTGAATTACATTTGTCCTACCATGAGAAGAGGATGTATCTCTGATTTTTTCCACTGACTCTAACACTGTGGTTAAAGCTGTGAAAAATCCTAGGGTATATTGAGTGTATGCCAAGTCATTATCAATTGTTCCAGGTATTCCAATGGTAGGAATGCCAGCTTTACCAAGTTCCAGTGCGCCTTTAAACGTACCATCTCCCCCAATTGTTACCATTCCTTCTATCCCAAGGTATTTAATATTATTTAGTGCACTCTTAAATCCTTCTTTTTCTTTAAATTCCTTGCTTCTAGCACTTCCCAGGACTGTTCCCCCACGGTGTATAATATCAGCAACAGAAGAAAGATTCATTTCAATGCTATCTCCTTCTACCAAACCTTTGTAACCATTTTTAATTCCAACTACATTAATATTATTGAAAATACCATATCTTACTACCGCTCT
>JBGUET010000258.1:0-4124 GCA_041821225.1 Sedimentibacter sp. | reverse complement strand
AATCATAACAAAGGAAATAACTGATTTTGTAGATAATAAAAATATAGAATTTGAGGGATACTCACAAAACTACAAATATGTTTCTGAGGATTATTGCTTTTATATGTATACTCAAAGCTATGATGGATATTCTGTAGATAATTCCTATATGTATTTTTTTGTAGATTCTCAAGGAATTTACAAAATTGAGATACAACGAATTGCTTCATTAACAGAAATAATGGGAAAAGTCCGTACAATATCAGCCATTGAAGCATTAACAAGATTATTAACATATGATGAAATTAAAGATAAAGAGATTACAAATATTGAAATGACATATTATACTGAAGAAGCTGAAAATTGGCAAAACATAACTAGAATAAATTCTGATCCAACGTGGAAAATTAAGTTTAGTGATGGGTCACAAAAGCATTTGGCAAGCGTAGATTAACATGTATAAATTACTTGCTTAAAAAAATTCGTCCAAATAAAAATTTTTTAGCAATAAATTATATTTTGTTGAAATAGTATAAAAAATATTATATTATATGATAGTTGTGTTATTATATGATAAAAAATGAGATAGAAATCAAATATACCATTACTGGTCAATGTTAATACATAAAATATGCAGAATTGAGGAATTGTTTATGTCTAAATTTGTTATAGAAGGCGGAGTAAAGTTAAAAGGAAAAGTTAATATTGGAGGATTTAAAAACGCAGCTGTTGCAATAATACCAGCGACCATACTGTGTGCGGGTAAATGCATCATTCAAAATGTTCCCAAAATAGAGGATGTTAATGTGTTTATGGATATACTTAAAGAATTAGGTGCAGATGCTGGATTTATTGATGAAACTTCCATGTATGTTGATGCATCCAAAGTAAGTGAATGCTATTTGAAAAATGGGCTTTCAAAAAAAATGAGAGCATCATATTATTTGTTAGGTGCAGGACTTGGAAGGTTCAAAAAAGCTTCAACACTTCTTCCTGGTGGATGCGACATAGGAAATAGACCTATCGACCAACATATTAAAGGATTTGAAGCATTGGGGGCTACAGTAAGCATAACCCCTGAAGGAAGAGTAAATGTCCAGGCTGACAGACTTATTGGAGCAAAAATATATCTTGATGTGGTAAGCGTTGGAGCAACAATAAATATAATGTTAGCAGCAGTTTATGCCGAGGGAAAGACAATAATTGAAAATGCTGCCAAGGAACCCCATATAGTTGATACAGCAAACTTTCTGAATTCAATGGGAGCTGACGTAAAGGGTGCGGGAACGGATGTTATTAGAATAAATGGAGTAAATGAATTGACAGGATGCACGTATAAAGTGATACCTGACCAGATAGAGGCAGGAACATACATGATTGCAGCCGCAGCAACAAAAGGAGATATCATTATAGATGATATAATCCCAAAACATCTTGAACCAGTAACGGCAAAACTCAAAGAAATGGGTGTGGGTATAGAAGAATATGGAGATTCAATTAGAGTTTTTTTTGAAAAAGAATTGGTTCCAGTAAATATTCAAACACTACCATATCCAGGTTTTCCAACGGATTTGCAGCAGCCTATGACTGTTCTATTATCTTCGTTAAATGGAG
Organism: Sedimentibacter sp.; assembly: GCA_041821225.1. Taxonomy (GTDB): domain Bacteria; phylum Bacillota; class Clostridia; order Tissierellales; family Sedimentibacteraceae; genus Sedimentibacter. Next base: position 2,531 of record JBGUET010000258.1, on the reverse strand, counting down.
ACAGCATAGTTGTGGAAGGGGTATCCGAAGATAGATTTAAATATGTGAATGAAATCATAAAAATGGGTGCAAACATAGAATTCACTAAGAAACAGGCAAATATAAAAGGAAATTTAATGTTGAGGGGAACAGTGGTACAAGCCACTGACCTAAGAGCAGGAGCAGCATTAATAATAGCAGGACTTATTGCAAACGGACTTACAGAAATAGTAGACATTCATCACATTGATAGGGGATACGAACATATAGAAAATAAATTCATGAATTTAGGTGCAAAAATCAAGAGAGTAAAAGACGAAGAATAACAATGAAAAACCTAAATTAATATTTATTTTGAAAAAACGAAGGGAACCTATCATATGAAAAAAGCTGTACTAATACCAGATTCATTTAAAGGAACTTTAAGCTCCAAAGAAATTTGCACTATAATTTCGAAAAGTATTAATAAATACTTTCCAGAATGCAAGATAATATCCATACCTGTGGCTGATGGTGGAGAAGGAAGCGTTGATTGCTTTTTATCCGCACTTGGTGGGGAAAAGATATATGAAACAGTAAAAAATCCATATTTTGAAGATATGCAAGCATATTATGGATTGCTAAATAATGGTGAAACAGCTGTTATAGAAATGGCAAGCTGTGCAGGACTTCCTTTAGTAGAAGGTAGAAAAGATCCAAGGAAGACCTCGACCTACGGTGTTGGCCAGCTTATTTTAGCAGCAGCCAACAGAGGATGTAAAAGAATAATAGTAGGACTTGGAGGATCAAGCACAAACGATGGTGGTGCAGGAGCCGCTGCCGCCATAGGCGTGAAATTCTACAACAAGTGGGGAAATGAGTTTATACCAGTAGGTGGTACATTAAAAAACATTGAAAAAATTAATATGTCAGGGCGCTCTAAAATAGTTGAAAACATTGAGATAATTGCTATGTGTGACATTGATAATCCCATGTATGGCCGTACTGGAGCAGCTTATGTTTTTGGACCTCAAAAGGGAGCGGACAAAAATGTTGTTTTAGAGTTGGACAAAGGGTTGGAAAGTCTTTGTAAGTCAATAAATAGGGATATAGGCATTGATTTGGCAGATGTGCCAGGTGGAGGGGCAGCGGGAGCAATGGGTGCAGGTATGATTGCTTTTTTTGATGCAAAACTCCAAATGGGTATTGAATCAGTTCTAGATACAGTTAAATTTAACGAAGTGATAAATGATGCTGATATGATTTTTACTGGAGAGGGAAAACTTGATAAGCAAAGCCTAAGAGGTAAAGTTGTCATTGGAGTTGCTAAAAGGGCAAAAAATAAAAATATTCCTGTGACAGTAATAGTTGGCGGTGTGGATAATGATATAGAACAAGCCTATGACATGGGAGTGACATCTATATTTACAATAAACAGACTTCCACAAGATTTTAAAATAAGCAAATTAAAAAGCAGAGAAAATTTAGAAGCAACATCTGACAATATTCTAAGACTCATTAAAAGTGTTGAAGATTATAAATAATAGAAAAATACAATGATTGACATTTGATAACTAATATAAAATAGAAAAACAGCGGTTCAACCGCTGTTTTTTGTAGCTTTATTTATCTAGAGACTTTACGGCTTCTTCAAGCTGTTTCATTGCAGTTTCTAGTACAGACCTAGGACATGCAACATTTAATCTCATGAATCCGGAAAGACTTCTGCAGAAACTGCTTCCAGAGTTCAATCCAATTTTAGCCTTATATGCCATGAAATTTTTTAATTGATCATTGTTCATTTTTAAATCCCGGCAATCTAACCAAACTAAATATGTGCTTTCTGGCTTGTCTGGTTTTATTTGAGGAATGTTATTTTTGCAGTAATCTATAATGAAATTTATGTTGTCTTCAATATAAGGAATTAATTGTTCAAGCCATTCTTCCCCTTCTCTATAGGCTGCTTCAAGTGCCACAAGACTAAAGCAGTTGTTTCTATGAATTTCTAAATTTCTCCAAAACCTATCAAATTTACCCTTTATTTCTTTGTTTGGAAATATTGCAAAGGAAGCTTGCAGTCCTGCTAAATTAAATGTTTTAGAACAAGAAGTACATGTTATTGTATTGTTAGAAACTTCTGGTGATATGCTGGCAGTAGGTATATGCTTATTTCCCCACAACATTAAATCAGAGTGTATTTCATCAGAAACAATCATAACGTTGTATTTAATGCACAAATTGGTAATCTTTGTAAGCTCATCTCTTGACCACACTCTACCCACAGGATTCTGAGGATTACATAAAATAAAAACTTTAGGCTTTTGTTTTAATTTTTCTTCAAAGTCATCAAAGTCAATTAGATATTTTCCATCTTTCTCAATTAGCTGGCTTTCTATAATAGTCCTGTCCCAAGCTTCAACAACATCATAAAATTCTGGATAAACAGGGGTTTGTATAAGTACTTTGTCTGTTTTATCCGTAAACTCTTTGACAATTACAGATAATGAAGGAACAACGCCTGGGCTGAAACTAACCAAATTTTTATCTATTTCCCAGTTGTTTTTTTTCTTTTG
>JBGUET010000257.1:0-4163 GCA_041821225.1 Sedimentibacter sp. | reverse complement strand
TTTATATTTTTTTGCCACTTTTTTCGTTGTTTGGCGTCAACGACTCGCTTATCTTACTTCTATACCCCCGTCGAAACCATTTACGCCCCCGTAAATTTAATCTTCTTGTCTTTGAATTCTTCTTTCTGCATCTTTTTTGGCAAGATCTTGACGTTTGTCATAATTCTTCTTACCTCTTGCAGTTGCAAGTTCCATCTTAACAAGACCATTTTTGAGATATAGATTTAACGGTATTAATGAATAGCCTTTTAATGTTGCCAATCCAATCATTTTTCTAATTTCCCTTTTGTTTAACAAAAGTTTTCTAGGTCTTAAAGGATCAACATTATATATATTACCTTTTTCATAAGGACTTATATGCATGTTATAAACATAAGCCTCACCATCTTTTATGTTTACATAACTATCTTTTAAGTTAACTTTGCCTTGCCTTATTGATTTAACTTCTGTTCCAACAAGCACTAACCCAGCTTCATATTTTTCTTCTATGAAATATTCATGATAAGCTTTCTTATTGCCTGCAAGATTTTTTGTATTTTCAGCCATTTTATCACCTGCCATCAACCGTATGACAATTATAACATTTATTATTTATGTTGTCAAATGACAGTTGTTTGTTGAGAAACGAAAGAAATATTTTTGATTTTACAAAAATGCTATGCTACATAATCACCTATTTATTTTTTAATGCACTTGTCTATTTATGTTGATTTTTTTATCATAATACATATCATTAATTCAGTTCTTTAATTCATAAATATCAGAAAATTCTAGATTTATCATTTCTATTTTATCGTCTCTATAATTAGATTTTTTTACATTATTTATACGTTCTCCATTATTTATATTTTCTAATTTAATTGCAGGTAACTCAATTTTAAATGTGCTTCCTTTGCCCACTTCACTCTCTACGCTTATTTTACCATAATGCATTTCAACAAATGTTTTTACTAATGATAGCCCTATACCACTACCTTCACTGTTTCTAGACAATGTTTTATCAACTTGATAAAATCTTTTAAATATCGAACTTAAATATTTTCTTTCTATTCCAACACCATTATCTTTTACATTGATTTCTATACAGTCGTTTTTATCATATAGATTTATAAATATTTCACTGTTAGAATTTGAGAATTTAACAGCGTTTGATATAAGGTTAAGAATAATCCTTTCAATTAAGCTTGGGTCACATGCAATAATTTTTTCTTCTACATCAGTGTCAAAAATAATTCTAATACCTTTTGAATTTACATAAGTTGATACAGATTGTGCAATATTTTCTACAATTTCTACTATGTTTTCGTTGCTTAGGTTAAGTTCTAAAAATCCTGCCTTGCCTTTAGATAAATCTACAATATTGTTTACAATTTTTATAAGTCTGTAGCAATTTTGCTTTATATTTGAATTATAACTTATAAATTTCTCTTTATTGATCTCTAGGTTGTCATTTTGCAAATATATACTCATCATTTGATTGGCTGAAAAAAGTACATTAAGCGGTGTTTTTAGCTCATGAGCAACATTAGCATAAATTTCATCTTGAATTTTAATAGCTTCTTTCATTTTCTCCTTAGCTTTAAACTCTTCAGTTATATCAATACTAATAATTATTATTTCAACTATTTCATTATTTAAACCATATAGTGGTTGGTAAATAAATTTACTAAAAACATCTTCTCCCTCTATATTAAACTCATATATTTCAGTACATGTGCTAATTTTTTTACTAGAAAATTTTTCAATAATTCTATTAATAAAAGATTCTTGAAAATTAATACTAAAAATACTTTCACCTTTTACAGCGGATGGAGATTGTAATTGGGGATTAAACTCTTTTAACAGCTTGTACGCTTTTTGATTAATATTAATATAATTAAATTCAGGATAAGAAATTCTTACAAAACCCAAATCTAAATTTTCTATTATTCTATTAAGTGTTTCATATTGTGCTCTAATGTATAAGTTTTCTTCTTGTTTTAACCTTTCAGTTATATCGCGATACACCACTACCCCTGCTATAAAATTACCTTCACTATCGTATATAGGAGTACCACTTATCTCTTTGTTCAAAACAATAGTATCATCTTTTATAATATATCTATAATTTAGAAACTTCTCACCTTTAATAATTCTTTTCAATGGAAAGTTGTCAAAATCAATTTTGTTACCTATTTCATCATACACTTGAACATTTCTATAGAACTTAGCTTGCTTGTACATTTCATCTACTTTTATTGTTTTATTATAATAAAGCAATGGATTATCTTTGGCTAATTTATTGCCTGCTATAAATTCAAAATCTTTATTGAAAATAACCAACTCATCCGACATGTTTTCTAAAATGGCTTCAAACTCTTTATTTTGCTTTTCAATAATTTTCCTACTTGCAACTCTTTCAGTTACATCATTTATTGTGTGCACAATATATTTTAAATCGCCTTTAAAATATATCGGATAAAGTGATATATCTAAATACATATATCTCGTATTTGATGCAGAGTATTTAACTCCATTTTTGTGGTGTGCTTTACCTGTTTTTATAACAGTTAATACATAGTTTTCCAAATCATAACATTTGAATTTTGTTAATGCTTCTTTTATTTTCATACCGACGCAATTATTTGTGTTGTTTTTAAAAATATTTAAAGACAAAAATTTTTCATTGGTTTTAAGTATGATTCCATTAATACCGCTATAAACTGCAATACCTTTTTCATTGCACTGCATAATGCTGGTTATAAATGGTAATTTATCTTCAAGTCTAGAGTTAGCAACTTCTTTAATATATAATTTTTTTTCATTAGGACCAATGTTCTTTATTGAAATAGTTACCTCTCTTGGCTGGTAATTTTTAGTGAATATAAAACAATTGCATGTGTTTTCAACATTTTCCAGATTAGTTTGAGGGTCAATTCTAAGCATCTTACAAAGTTCCTTGGTTGATTTTCCTATTATTTCTTCTTTTAAAAAACCTGTAAGCTTTTCAAACTTATCATTAACATTAAAGACCATATGATTTTTAATGGATAAATCTGGCCAAACAATTCTATTTTTAATTTTGTATCTACTCATAATCTCATTCCCCCATCATAAAAAAAGCTACTATGTTGTAAATTTTTGTCTAATTTTACTATATTATATAATATTTTCAGTTTATTTTTTAAACTTTTTTACATCAAATTTCGACAACTATTTATATGCATTATTTAAACTTATAATAAAATACGTACGCTTAAAATTTACCATGTCTATATAAAAAAAAAGCTACTGACATATTGTCAATAGCCCTTTCTTATAATGTATATCAGGTAAAATCCTTAGCAGTAGTTCAATTCAAATTAACTGCTGACAGGTTTTTTTACTTTGTACTTCTTTCCGAGATATTCATTAAAATTGTTGCCGTCTCTGCTCTTGTAACTGATTTTTTAGGAGCGAATTTGTTATTTCCAACACCGTGTATCAATCCCCTTACTTGTAGTAAAACTACTGAATTTTCCGCCCAATCTGCAATTTCAATTTCATCTTCATATGGAACATATCCTATAGGAGTAAACGATATATTTGCTTTCATATTTTCAATATACCTTGCTATAATAACAGTCATTTGTTCACGAGTAATGAAATCATCTGTTCCAAACAACTCATCATTATATCCAGTTACAATTTCATGCTCTACTGCCCATTCAATATATGGACTATACCACTTTCCAGTTAATACATCTTTGAAACATGAACCTTCATATAAACTGGTATCAATCTTAGCTAGTCTGCCAAGTACTGTTACAAACATTGCTCTTGTCATATTGGATTCTGGTTCAAATGTATTTTCACTTGTTCCAAAATATAAACTTCTTTCATATGCAAAAGTCACTGCTTCATAATACCAAGCGCCTTCATCAACATCTGTAAATGGAAGCATTAACTCTTTACTTTCATCATATCCAACCAAGTAATAAGAAAAATGTTCTGTTTCAAAAGTAACCATGCCAGTAGCAACGTCATACGTACTTTCTATATCTGATAAAACACCAATGTCGTTCATATACCATACAACTACACCGGCTGGCTCTTCATTCTCTTTTAGTACATAAGGAATAGATACTTTTACCTTGCCTCCAAATGAGGAGATTGCCTTGTTATTAACCAATACAGATAAGTTA
>JBGUET010000256.1:0-4164 GCA_041821225.1 Sedimentibacter sp. | reverse complement strand
AGATTCATTGTATCATATTCTAGAAAATGAATACGATACCAAAATAGTAAGAGCAAAACGATCAATAGAGGCAGTATCTGCTCATGATGAAATATGTGAATATCTTGAGTTAGATGAACACATACCAGTTATTTTGTTTAGTTGTACTACTTATGGAATGGTACAAGGAAGAGAGGTTCCAATAGAATATTTTGAATGTTATTACCGAACGGATCATTATAAATTTTATATTGACCAGGTAAATTAACAGATATATTAATAATTAAACTATAGGAGGAAAAGAATGTTGAGAAGAGTAAAAGGAATGGTTAGTGTTTTATTAGCATCGGTAATGGTGATTTCACTAGTAGGATGTGGAGATTCAAGTAGTAAAGATGAAGGTGCAAAAAAAATGGCTATCGTTTGTTCTGCAGCAGGTCAAAATGATAATGGATATAATCAATCTGCTGTTGAGGGTGCGAAAAAAGTCGCTGAGGATTTGGGATTAGAATACAAGATTATTGAACCTACAAATGGAGTTCCAGCAGCACTTGAAACACTTGCTGAAGATGGATATAACATTATATTTAACCTAGAGTATGATTTTGAAGCATTGATAGTTGGAACAGGTGGATCAAAACCTATTGCTGAAATGTATCCAGATACAACATTTATCGTATTTAATGATAATCCTAATGTTGATGAAAGTGGAAATGTAATACACGATAATGTATATTCTGTTTTATTTGATGTAAATGAAGCCTCTTACGTGGCTGGAGCATTAAGTGTTCTTGTAAATGAAAATGCTGAAGCGCTATTTGGAACAGATGGATATAATTTCACATCAGTTGATGAAGCTAGAGCTGTGGGATTTGTTGGTGGAACAAATTCAAAGGGTATTACAGTATTTTCTTATGGATTTATTGAAGGAATAAACCATGTTGCAGAAGAACTAGGCGTTACATATGATTATTATTCAAAATATGATGCAGGGTTTGCAGATCCAGCTACAGGAAGTTCTGTTGCAGGTACTTTCTTTAATCAAGGAGCCAATATTGTATATGCAGTAGCAGGCGGCGTTGGTGATGGTGTTGCTTCAAAAGCAAAAGAAGAAGGAAAATTAGCAATTCATGTAGATGCAAATAAAGACGATCAACAACCTGGATATATTTTAACATCTGTAATTAAAAATACAGAAGTTCCAGTAGTTGAAATTACAAAAGGTGTTGTAGATGGTACTTTAAAAGCAGATAATAATTTATTAACTTATTCATTAAAAACAGGTGCTGCATCTATTACAGACTTAACTACTATAGAAAGTAATGTAATAGATATGGATAAATGGAATGAAATAAAAGATTATATTACAAATATAGAAAAACAGATTTCTGATGGAGAAATTAAAGTTGTAAATGCTCAAGAAGGGGAAGAATTTGATCCTTCTGTTTGCCCAAATGTTAACTTGAAATAATATTTTTTTACAGGACTTATATAAGATTATAAGTCCTGTAATATAAGGGGAGCCAACATGAAAATGATACAAACAATTGATTTAACAAAAAAATTCGGAGATTTTGTTGCAAACAATAAAATTAATCTTAATGTAGAAAAACAAGAGATAAAATGTATTGTTGGTGAAAATGGTGCAGGGAAATCAACATTAATGAATATGCTTTATGGGTTATTACAACCTACAGAAGGTAAAATGTTTATTCGGGGAAAAGAAGTACAATTGAAAAATCCAACAGATGCCATTGCAAATGGTATAGGTATGGTTCATCAACATTTTAAATTAGTTCCCAGTTTAACAGTATATGAAAATATATTACTTGGTTCGGAAATTATAAATAAAAAGACACGTATTATTAAAAAGCAAGAAGAAATCAAACAAGTACAACAAGTTATTGATGAATATGGATTTGAATTAAATCCTTTAGATAAAATTGAAGATATTTCAGTAGGTGCAAGACAAAGAGTTGAAATATTAAAGATGCTTTATAGAAATGTAGACATTTTGATATTAGATGAACCAACTGCCGTTTTAACACCGCAGGAAGTAAATGAATTGATGGTGAGTTTAAAACAACTAAAAAAGCAGGGGAAAACGATTATAGTTATTACTCATAAATTAAGAGAAGTTATGGAACTAAGTGACAGTATTATGGTTATTAAGCGTGGACAAGTTGTTGGAAATGTACAGACAAAGGATACAAATGAAGTTCAACTAGCGCAAATGATGGTTGGAAGAGATATTGCATTAACTGTTCAAAATGAATATTCTGGAGAAATATCAAAGGAATTATTGTACGAGCTTATAGATATAAGTACAGTAAATGATTATGGTAAGAAAGTTGTGAATAAAATGAGCTTAAAGGTACACCCAGGTGAAATATTGGGAATTGCTGGTGTTGAAGGAAATGGTCAATCAGAGCTTGTAAAAATAATGACTGGATTAATGGAAAGTGTAGAGGGTACTGTATACTTTGATGGAAAAGATATCACAAATATGTGGCCAAAAAATTTACGAAAATATGGAATGGGAATTATTCCAGAGGATCGTTACGCACAAGGCTTATGTGAATCAATGAGTATTGGAAATAATTGTATTGCAGGTTATCATGATGATAAATGTGTATGTAAACATAGATTGCTTAATAGAAAAGCGATAAATAGTAAAAGAAATCAATTAATTGAAAATTTTGATATTCGAACTAGTAATAGAGATGGAAATGTTGGTTCTTTATCAGGAGGAAATGCCCAAAAGGTTATTATTGCAAGAGAATTGTCAATGAATCCAAAATTATTAATAGCTTGTCAACCAACACGTGGTGTGGATATAGGATCTATCGAGTTTATACATAAACAGATTTTAGAATATAGAAATAAAGGTTGTGCGATTATTTTAATCTCTAGTGAGCTTTCTGAAATAATGAGTTTATCCGACCGTATTGTTGTTATGTATAAAGGTGAAATATCTGGTGAGTTGGATGGGAAAAATGTTGATAGAACAGAAATAGGATTATTAATGGCTGGAATAACTCAAAAGGAGGCAAAATAGTGGAAAGTAAAAAGGAAAAAATAATAAAATCACTATTAAATTCAGTATTGCCTGTGTTAGCAGCGTTTGCAATTGGAGCGATTGCTATCGTTATAATTGGTGAAAATCCAATCGAAACTTATGGTATACTAATACAAAAATCCCTGTTTACTTCAACAGGATTACTTAATACTTTGCATTATGCAAGTCCTTTGATATTAACTGGATTAGCCATTGCCATTACATTTAAAGCCAATATTTACAATATGGGTGTAGAAGGACAAATGCTTTTGGGTGGATTTGCAGCGGGTATAGCTGGAACTTATATTACAGGGATAAATCCTTTTGCACACAAGCTAATATGTGTTGCTATTGCAATTATTTTTGGAATGGCGTTTGCATTGATTCCTGCCATATTAAAAGTGAAATTTAGAGCTAATGAAATGGTTGTTACATTGATGCTTAATTATGCTTTAATTAAAGCTTTAGAGTTTTTGTCTACAGGTGTATTTAGAGATATGGATTCTGGTTATGTTGCAACACCAACCATACAAAGAAGTGCTATGTTTTTTCGAATGGGTAAAAGTAGATTAACTCCATTTTTTATAATTGCAGTTATTGTATTAATTATAATGTACTTTGTTATGAATAAATCAAAACTAGGATATGAAATAACAGCAATTGGAAAAAATATGGAGTTTGCAGAAGCAACAGGAATGAATGTTGGTAAGAAAATAGTAGTGATGATGTTAATTAGTGGAGCGCTATCAGGCCTTGCAGGTGCTGGGTGGATGATGAGCGAACAATTTAAATATACCTTAAGTTTTTCTGGAAATCCAGGACTTGGATGGGATGGTATGTTAATTGCTTTACTTGGAGGACATTCACCTATAGGAGTGTTTATTGCAGCTATTTTTTATGCGGCATTAAAATCAGGAAGTGATTACATTAATATGTACACAAATGTACCTAAAGAAATTGTGTCACTTATCCAGGGATTAATTATATTATTTTTAGCTGTGAAATTTATTAGTGATAAAGTTAGGCTATTTAAGAAAAGTAAGGAGGTCGCATAATGGATTTATTATCAAATATTATATATGATACCGTTTTTCATAGTACTCCTATAATATTATGCGTTCTTGGAG
>JBGUET010000255.1:0-4170 GCA_041821225.1 Sedimentibacter sp. | reverse complement strand
ATTTATAAAATTGCCTTCTAATATGATTTCTACAACATCAAATTGACAAAACACATCATCTGTACCTTTTAGTAGAAAATAATATTTTGAAGCACCAATTATCCTTTTTTGTTTTGCTAAATTAACGGCTTCTCTTGGATATCCGTGATCTAAATTTTTCCTTCCCTTTACTTCAATGAAGTGAAGTATACCATTATTCATTGCAATAATGTCTATTTCTCCATATCTGCAAGAAAAATTCTTTTCTATAATATTAAAATTGTTATGAAGTAAAAAATTTTCAGCAATTTTTTCATATTCAAAACCCTTATTATTATTATACATATAAACACTTCCACAATTAAATTTCCAAATAAGAAGAATTTTTTCTTAACCTTCCATATAACCAAGAGATTCTACTGATTATTATTCATAGTTGCTAGCTATATTACCTACTTCCCTTGTCATAAGGTATTCCTTCTGCTCGTGGAGCTTGAGAACTCTTAGAAAAGAATGCGAGAACTACTAACGTAGCTATGTAAGGAATCATTTTATAAACCTCATTTGAAATAGGCAGCGTCTTTAATATAGGAATTCCTGAATATGCAGATGCAAATGTCTTCATAATACCAAAGAAAAACGCTGCAAAGAATATTCTTCTTGTTCTCCACTGTCCGAAAATCAATACTGCTAAAGCTAAGAAACCATAACCAGTAACTGTTGCGTTGAAGTTTGTGGACGTTGGCACAACAAATACAAGGCCTCCAATTCCTGCTAAAGCCCCAGAAATCATTACCCCTGCGTAACGAATTCTATAAACATTAATCCCTACAGAATCTGCAGCCTGAGGAAACTCACCACACGCTCTGAGCCTTAACCCAAATTTCGTGTGATTAATAACTATTTCAGATGCAATTACAATTGCAAAACCAATATAAGTAGTTATATAGCAGTTTTGAAATAAAATTGGACCTAATATTGGTATATCTCCAAGGATTGGTACCTTATAAATATGAAATGTATCAACAAATTGAATTTGTTGGACCCCTTGCACCATCCTTGCTACAAATATGGCAAATGCTGGAGCAAACATATTGAGAGCAGTACCACTTATTGTTTGGTCCGCTTTCATATTTATAGAAGCAAATGCGTGAAGTAAAGAAAAAATTAATCCTGATAATCCTGCTACAAATATTGATAATATCAAAAGAAGTTGTCCACTTATGATATCCTGAAAAACATTTATAAATGAAATACTTACAAATGCTCCCATTACCATAATACCTTCCAAGGCTATATTAACAATTCCACTTCTTTCAGAAAACATGCCTCCTATAGCAACTATCATAAGAGGGATGGCGAAGAACATTGTTTGCTGTGCAATAAAATATACTGTATTCATACACTTTTATCCTCCTCTTCAGAGTGCTTGTTCAGTTTATAAATAATATTTTTAAAAAGAAGTGCAAAAGCACCACAATAAATAATAGCTGCAATTATAATGTCTATTACTTCTGGAGCAAATGAATAAAGCTGAAGGTTTACTCCTCCCACGGTTATGTGAGCAATAAACAATCCTGCAAATAAAATACCAATTGGATTGGACATACCAAGAAGAGCAACTGATATTCCATTAAAGCCTTGTGGAGCTAATATGTCAACTACTTGAAGATATTTTCCAGAACCAGCAAGATATAACAGCCCTCCTCCAAGTCCTGATAGCGCACCTGCAATGACCATTGAAAGAATTATATTTCTTTTGGCATTTATTCCAGCATACTTGCTTGCATCCTTGCTATAACCACAAGCCTTTAGCTCATAACCCATGGTAGTCTTGCTTAAAATAAAATGAATAATAATTACCATTAAAATTGCTATTAAAATTCCTATGTTCATATTAGAACTTCCAAACAATTTATCAAGTCCTGCCTTAGGAATAATTGCACTACTTAAAACTGCAAGACTTTGATTTTTAATTTTGTCGTGAATATTTGCAACAATTAACATATTCACCATGTACATTCCAATATAGTTCATCATAATTGATGAAATTACCTCGTGAACATTTGCTATGGCCTTTAAAATTCCTGGTATCATTCCCCATAAAGCACCCGCCAAGCATGCTCCTATAAGTGCAACAATCCAGTGACTGCTTCCAGTTAAAAATGTCCATTTAATTCCAATGTAAACAGCGGCAAATGCTCCCATGGTAAATTGACCTGAAGCGCCAATATTAAACAATCCTGTTTTAAAAGCAAATCCAACAGAAAGTCCTGTCATTATTATAGGAGTTGCATTGTACAAAACATCGCCTAATCCTTTTGTACCATTTGAAAATCCACCCTTAAGTATTTCAACAAACCCCGGTAAAGCCTCGTCTGCATTACTTACAAGTAGTATTATTAAGCCAAAAAAGAGACCTATTAGTATTGCCATAACAGCAGATATAAAACTAGCACCCCATTTTGTCTTAGTGATATTAAGCTTAAATTTCATTGCCTTCATGGGTATCACTCCTTTTTGAACCTGACATATAGAGACCTAACTCTTGCACCGTGACTTTTTTTGGATTTAAATCACCTACAATTTCTCCCTCATACATGACTAAAATGCGGTCGCTTACATTCATCACTTCATCTAAATCAAAAGACACCAACAAAACTGCCTTTCCAGCATCCCTTTGCCCAATAAGCTGTTTGTGTATGTATTGTATTGCCCCAACATCTAAGCCTCTTGTAGGCTGAACCGCTATAACTATGTATGGATTACGGTCAATCTCTCTAGCCACAATAAGCTTTTGCTGATTTCCCCCTGACATTCCTCTAACAACAGAATCTTCTTCTAGGCTACTTCTTATATCATATTGCTTTATTAATTTTTTTGCATATTCTCTTACTGCGTCAAACTTAATCAATCCATTTTTTTGGAATCTTTTTTCATAGTATGTTTGAAGCACAGCATTTTCCTTAAGACTGTAATCTAATATGAGACCATATCTTTGTCTGTCTTCAGGTATGTGAGCTATTCCACTAATGCATTTTTGACGAATAGTCTTTTTGGTAATATCATTGTTGTTTAAAAGAACTTGTCCAGAAGAAATTGAGGACAAACCTGTTATGCCATTAATTAATTGGGATTGACCATTCCCGTCAATTCCTGCAATACAAAGTATTTCTCCCTTTTTTACTTTAAACGAAACATTGTTAACTATATTTTTCCCTGATAATTTGTTTTTAATGATAAGGTTCTTTACTTCAAGAACTGAATCCAAAAGGTGACACTCTTTTTTTTCTATTATGAGGCTTATTTTCCTTCCAACCATCATCTCAGACAGTTGTTCTACCGTAGTGCTTTCAACATTAACTGTATCAATATACTTCCCTTTGCGAAGAACGGTGCACCTGTCTGCAACCGCCTTTATTTCATTTAACTTATGGGTAATAAAAATTATGGATTTACCTTCATCCGTTAAACCCCTCATTATTTTCATTAATTCATCAATTTCTTGTTGAGTAAGCACTGCTGTAGGTTCATCAAAAATTAATATATCATTATCTCGGTACAGCATTTTTAAAATCTCTACTCTTTGTTGCATTCCAACTGTAATTTCTGAAATATATGCATCAGGTTCAATTTTCAACTTATAACGTCTGCTTAATTCTTCAACTTTTTCCCTTGCATAGTCTATTTTTAAAAAACCGTTTTTTGTTGTTTCTTTACCTAATACAATGCTTTCTAACACAGTGAAATTATGCACAAGTTTAAAGTGCTGATGCACCATACCAATTCCTAAATCATTGGCATCATTTGGTGTATTAATTTTAACTTTTTTACCATTAATACTTATACCGCCATTTTCTGCTTGGTATAACCCGAACAGAACGCTCATAAGTGTAGATTTTCCAGCACCGTTTTCCCCTAACAAAGCATGAATCTCACCTTTTTCCAGGTTGAATGTAACATCATCTATGGCTTTAAAATCTCCAAATTTTTTAGTAATATGATCCATCTCTATTACATATTCCATAAAAACGCTCCTTGAAACGAAATATAGAAAAAAGTGTCTTTCACATTAGGCTAATTAATATTCATGTTAAGACACCTTTTATCATAATTGATTTAATTTTCCAACTGTTGTTTTAAATTATTTAATTACTTCAGTGACAACCTTAGTAGCTGGAATTCCTGAAG
>JBGUET010000254.1:0-4190 GCA_041821225.1 Sedimentibacter sp. | reverse complement strand
CCTAATAAAAAAAGAAACAAAAGAATTCAAATAATTAAAAAAAGAATGTAAAATATTTAACGAACAATAAATTATGAGAAAGCTTGTATTTGAAGATTCAATATGAAGGGCAAATTAAATTCTTTACGTTATGTTATTAACTTTGTGAAAACGTTGCTTATTGTATAGGAAGGAATATTTTAAACTAGATTAACTTGCAGTATTTAAAATTTCTATAAATACTTGGGTTGAGTCAGAAACACTGTATATGGTATAAGTGGAATTTTATTTCCATTATATAGAATCAACAAATTTATAATCCTAATTCAAAAATCAGGGAGGAAATTATGAAAAAATTCAAATTATTAAGTTTATGCTTGACAATGACTATGATAGCAGCTTCGGTTGTTGGATGTTCAAGCAGCAGCAGTGCTCCAAGCACAACGGGTGAAACAAAAAAAGAAACACAGGTTTTTAAATTGGCAAACGTTAGCGCGTTAGGTGATGAAAGAGATCAATCAATACAAGAATTTGTAAGATTAGTAGATGAAAAGTCAAATGGAACAATGAAAGTTGAAGCTTATTCAGGCGGTACATTAGGTACATGGAGAGAAACCATTGAAGGTCTTGAACCTGGAATAGTTCAAATAGTATGTGAAAGCATTGGTACATTGGAAGCTTACAGCCCAACTGCAAGTATAGATGCGTATCCTTATCTTTATAGAGACTATGATCACTATAAAAAAGTTATGGATGGGGAAATTGGTGAGAAATTACTTGCAACTGTTGGAGAAGAAGGTGGATTTGTAATAATGGGACCTTCATACAGGGGTGCAAGAATTATGACATCAAACAAAAAAGTTGAATCTGTAGAAGATTTGAATGGTGTTAAAATAAGAGCACCTGGAATACAAATGTACATTAAAACATGGGAATATTTGGGAGCTTCACCAGTTCCAATGGATGCTACAGAAATCTATACAGGGTTGCAACAAGGAACAGTTGACGCACAGGAGAATCCTGTAATGTTTAGCTATGGTAATGCTTACTATGATGTATGTGATTATTTAATTATGACAAATCACGTTATGAGCACAGATGTCTTCATATTCAATGACGATTATTTCAATGGTCTATCTGAAGATACACAAAAGGTATTCAGAGAAGCTGCTAAAGAAGCAGGCAATTTCAGAACACAACTGGTACTTGATAAAGAAGGCGAAACAATCAAAATGATGGAAGAAAAAGGTATGGAAGTAATATATCCTGATTTAACAGGATTCCAGGCTAAACTTACAGAATTTATAAAAGAATTTCCAAATTTGAAGGACTTAGTTGACCAAATACATGAAGTGAAATAAGGTAGTAACAAATAAAAAACAGCTTATTCACAGCTGGTGCTGTGAATAAGCTGCTTAAAAAAAGTTCTTAGGGAGGAGCAATTTAGATATAGATTCAATGTGTCTAAATTATATTAATAATATGAAGTTACTATTTGATAAGGTTGAAAAAATTATCTTGTGGTTATTAGCATTGTTATTTGCAGTTATGGTTGTTTCTTTATTTTATCAAATAATAATGAGATTTCTATTTAAAAGTGCAAATTCATGGTCAGAGGAACTTACAAGGTATTCATTTATATGGATGACAATGCTTGGTTCTGCTGTAGCAACAAGAAGAAGCAGAAATATGGATGTGGATTTTATAGTAAACAAGATGCCAAAGCTTTTGAAAAGCGTCAACACTTTTATTACCAAAGGACTAATCATAGCATTTCTGTTGGTAATCATAGTGTACGGAATAAGTTTGGTTGGAATAACATTTAAGCAGTTGTCTGCTGGGCTGAGGATACCTATGGCATGTATATATGCTGCAGTACCTACAGGTGGAATTTTAATACTTATATTTACAATTGAAATAATCATAAGTGACATAAAAAACAGCAAGGTTAAGGAGGTCTAAGATGGGTGCTATACTGATTATATTAATACTGGTTTTTGCTGCTGTAGGAATTCCAATAGCCTACTCATTGGGAATCTCATCACTTATAACTGTTGTTCAACAAGGGCTACCGTTAATTGTAATTCCTCAAAAGCTATTTGCTGGCATAGATTCTTTCCCTCTTTTAGCCATACCGTTTTTTATGCTTTCAGGAGACCTTATGAATGGCGGCGGATTGAACAAAAGAATAATAAGAGTAGCAAACGCATTTCTAGGTAATGTACCTGGAAGTCTTCCCATAATAACAATTGTTGCATCAGCATTCTTTGCAGCAATATCAGGTTCTGCAGTGGCAACTGTTGCAGCTATAGGCGGCATTACGATTCCTGCTATGATAAAGCAGGGATACCCAGATCATTATGCAGCAGGCATTGCTTCTTCAGCTTCAATAGTTGGGCCTATCATTCCTCCTAGTATCACACTGATTGTATACGGCGCTTCTTTGCAACTGTCCATTAGCAAATTGTTCCTTGCTTCTGCAGTTCCTGGACTTATATTAAGTGGTTCCTTCATCTTGGTGGCAATATATCAGGCTAAGAAACACAATTTTCCCAAAGAAGGAAAGACAGACTTAAAAGAAAAAATTGACGCTTTAAAAGATGGCTTTTGGGCCTTAATGATGCCTGTTATTATACTAGGTGGTATTTTTTCAGGTTTATTCACACCTACTGAAGCTGCGGTTGTATCAGTTGTATATGCCTTAATCATTGGGTTGTTTGTTTACAAAGGATTTACAATAAAGGACCTTCCAAGAATCTTAGGCGAAGCTGCAGTTTCAACGGCAACTATTATGTTGATTTTAGCAACATCTAAAATATTAGCATGGGTAATAACTGTAATAAAATTACCTGTAATGGTTGCTAATGCAATATTGGGTCTTACTGACAGCACGTTCTTAATATTCATGTTAATTAACTTTATATTGTTAATTGTAGGATGCCTAATGGAGGCTAATGCAGCTATTATAATATTGATACCTATATTGGTTCCTATTGTTACACAGTTAGGGATGTCACCTATTACCTTTGGAGTATTAATGACAGTAAACTTGTGTTTGGGTTTGCTTACACCTCCTGTAGGGGTGTGTCTGCTCCTAGGTTCACAAATTGCTGGTTCAAAATTTGAAAAAGCAGTAGTTTCAATGCTTCCATTCTTTATAGTCGGTATAATAGTGTTGCTTTTGGTAACTTATGTGCCAGCATTGACATTATGGTTGCCTAGTTTAGTGTAATATGAAAATTTTATAGAATATCTGATAAATAACAAAAGTTAGTATGTTAACTTAATATAGTAGACGTAAAGTAACAAATTTAATCATAAAGGAGAAATAAAATTGGACTTTTTAAATAAAAATGTAATTGTAACTGGCGGTGCAAGCGGCATTGGCAAAGCAGTTGCAAAAGGAATTGTTGAATACGGCGGTCATGCAATTATAGTTGATTTAAATTTGGAGGCTGCAGAAAAGGTAAGACAAGAACTTGGAGAGGCAAATGTATCTGCGTATAAAGTAAATCTTGGAAACAGTGATGAAATTCGTACTGTATTTGCACAAATACTAAAAGATTTTAGTCAGATTCATGTTTTAATTAATAATGCTGGAATTGTAAGTACTTTACCTTTCGATGAAGTTACACAGAAAGAGTGGGATAAGGTGATTTCCATTAACCTTACAGGTGCATTTACTGCTATAAGTTCGCTTTATCCTTCTATGAAGGAATATGGATATGGTCGTATTGTAAATATTGCATCAGTTGCAGCAAAGCGTGGTGGTGGACTTTTGGGTACAAGCGCCTATGCAGCTTCTAAAGCCGGTGTAATAGGCTTGACAAAGGCTATTGCAAGGGAGGGCGCACCTTACGGAATTGCATGCAATGGCGTTTGCCCTAGTTTTACTTTGACGCCCATGACTGCTAATATGGGAGAAGAGTTAACTAATAAGATACTTGATACTATCCCATTAGGACGTGGAGCAGATCCTGCCGAAATAGCAAATGGAATACTTTTCTTGGCTTCAGATATGGCAAGTTTTATAACTGGTGAAATCAGTGATGTTGATGGTGGCGTAACAATGGATGGTTGATTTAAAAATATATAAATCCTTCAAGATAGAAATTTTGTGAAAAGTTAGCTGAATTGATTTGTTTTAACTGAATAGTTATCATTATGTTAAGCATAATGGTAACTATTTTTATTGTTAAAAAAACATGGGG
>JBGUET010000253.1:0-4193 GCA_041821225.1 Sedimentibacter sp. | reverse complement strand
GAGCAAAAATGTTTGAAATGAAAGGAAATTCTATCATTGGAAACATAGGTGAAAGAAATATAGAGGCTACAAAAGAAACATTGCAAAAGCTGAGAATCAAGCTTCTAGCAGAGGATACTGGGAAGAACTTTGGACGCACAATAACCTTTGACAGCAATACTGGAAATTTGACCATAAAAACATTTGTTCAAAATACAAAAGTAATATAAAAAATCGTAGGGATTACCTTCAATTGAATTTCAACTGACTGGCATCCTACGATTTTTGTTTTTTTATTCGTGGTTTTTATGAGTAGAAACGAATTCAATGGCCTTAATAACTTCTGTAATAACTTCTGTTTTATGCTGAGTTTCCAAGACAGAGTATTCTGCAAATACTTCTCCCTTTTTTGTTGTTATGTAGTATGGTTTTAGATTGTTTAATGATTTTGCCATAATGTCGTCAATACAATGACTACATCTACAAATGTTTGAATAGCTTGGGTCGGTGTCTAAAATACTATCGAGATAATTCTTTACTATTTCTTCCATGTAATTTATTACCATTTTCATTCTCCTTGAAAATTATTTGATTTTTTCTCTATACATACCTACAACAGAGATGATTATATCATTATAATAATTGCTGTTTTTAACATCTGTAAAGTCAAAATACTTATTGTACATTGAAATAATGTGGTTTAATTCTATGTATGATGGGGTATATCCATAAAGCTTGTTAATGGCATGGACTACTTCACCTCTTGTTATAGGAATGTCTGGGTAAAAGTAATCCGGTGAACTAGCGATTAAATTTCTGCTAGTTATTTTCAATATTTCCGTTTCTGCCCAGTGACCGCTACAGTCAATGAAATTATTATTGCTAGAAGCAGGAAGTTGGTCTAGTTTGGATTTATATGCGCTTATTTGTGTGAGCATTTGGCAAAATTCAGCTCTTGTTACATAGCCATCAGGCTTAAATGTTTTGTCTTTATAACCTGAAACATACTTTTTACTGCTTCCCATAGAAATATAATCTCTGGCCCAGTGATTTTCTATATCAGAAAATTTAGTTTTTAAATATGAATAGGTATCATAAGACAGATTATTTAATCTGCAAAATACAGTTACCATCTCAGCTCTTGTAATAGGTGAATCTGGTTTAAAGTTATTGTTGCTACCGCCCATGTATCCAGGCAATATGTTTTCATAATAAATTGTATTTTCATCTGTTTGCTCGTATTCCATGCCTTTGCTTTCAAATAAATTTTTGGTATATTTGTAGTCATGAACATCTAAATTTATTTTATGTATTCGAGATGTTTTTCTTGATTCTATTTCAACAGTTTTAACATTTCTGTTTCCGGCTTTATCCACTACAGTAAAAATATAATCACCATCATAATTAATTACGTTGTCGTGTGTATATGTAAATTCACATTCATTAGCACCACTATCAATAGGAATGTATTGACCATCAAAGGTAATCATGTAGTCTAAGCCAAAGTCATCTTTTATATCTAATTGGAAGGTGTAGTCTTCAAGAAATTCAACATCTACCTCAGGCTTTCTGTAATCTATACCATCTATGTTAATATTAAATAAACTTTGGGATGAACTAGAATCGGATTTAATTAATACTTCATATCCACCATTGTCATCATAAATATCTTTTTCTGGATATGCTGAGTAGCTGCTATTGTTTGTAAAATTATATCCGTGATATTCTACTAGTGTGCTATAATTATCATAATTAACCGGAGATAATTCAATTAAAAGATAAAATTCACCTTGCTTTACTACTTTGTATTCATAAGGGTTGTTATCAATAATAATGCTTAAATTCTGGATTATATTATTTTCTAAATCATCCATGTAATAATTCACTTGATTTGAAATAATTGTTCCATCAGGGGTTGTTATGTTTCTTAACTTATCTATGTCCATATGAAATATTACTTGTTTTTTTTCATAGTCATAGATTAGTTTTTTAGTAAAATATATTTCATCTTCTTCATCGGATGCATCCGAGTCAGTATCTTCAATTCCATCAACGGTATAAAAAAAAGTTTTTTTATAATTGCCACTGTATACGGTAAATGGATATTTCCCGTCTTTATCAGCAACATATAAAGCACTTTTAGCATTTGTGAAATAACCAGAAGGCAAAAATATATAGTAATCATCATCCTCGTCATCTTCAATTTTGCTACCGTTTGCATACTTGTATGGAGTTATTGTTATTTCTTTAAAATTTGTCCCTGCAACATCAGTTACTGTAAAAGAAGCTCTCAAATAATTGCTTTCAGATCCATAGCTTGTATTCATTATGCTTAAAACAAATAAAAGAGTTACTACTAAAGTTGTTAATTTCTTCATAAAGCCACCTATCTTTTTTTATATAATCTCAACTGCCTGTCGTATAAATATTGTGTTATGACAGATTCGTTATATCTTGCCATTTTTGCAAAAGTGCAGCCGTAATTCACAGTAGAAATATCTTCGGTATCATGACTTGGCTTGTTATCAATTCTTATTACTTTTGCATGTATTAAAATGAGTTGAAAGTTAGAGTAATTGAAATAAAAAGTTAATTCATCATTTCTTAAAAGTAAGTAGTTAGTAGATATTAACATTCCACCGGTACCTAAATTAAGCATATTTATCTTCATGTTTGGCACTTCTTTTGTTATGTTTTCACCTTTTCTCACAAGTTTTTCTATGTAAAAGGATAAATCAGTTCGTACTTTTAGTGAATTTCTTCTTTCAATAATCGCTTCCTTGGTTTTGATACTGCCATTGAGTTGATTTCTTGCTGCTACACCTATTTCACACAAATAAGGAGATATTCCTACAAGTTCATCAAATATTTCAATGTATACCTCTGTTCCTGAATCAATAATTGGCAAGTCATCACCTTTAATTTTAATTGTTTCGCTATCAATATCTAATAGTTGCCCAGTACCAAGGTATTCTTTATTTATTTTATATATTTTAACTAATAGTCCTATATTGTCCATAATAACTCCTTTGTATATTATTATGTAGCTATAAATTATTTCTAATTATAATATTCTATCATTCTTCATTTAAATTTCATCTTTGTTGAGTTTAAAGTTTAAAAAATACAAATAAACATCAACAATTGTGCTGAACAGTTCTTCGGGTATTTCGCTTCCAACATCAAGCTGTGAAAGTAATACTGAAAGTGAATCATCCTTGTATACAGGTACTCCGTTTTCTTCAGCTATTTCAACAACTTTATTTGCAATATACCCAGCACCGGAAGCGATAACCACTGGTGCATTATTTTTGTTTGAATCATATTTAAGGGCCACAGCTCGTTTGGAATTTGAATTATTGTTATATTGTGACATCTACATTGATTTTCCTTTCCGTCATATTGTGAAAAACATCATTAAATTTTCTCTTTTTAACGCTTTCGTATATATTTAATTTTTCAACAGAGAAATTATCATTGCTTAATATTTTAATCAAATCATTTCTAATTAATTCCATTGAGTTGTTTAGACTGTTAGGAACAGAAATTTCAAGTGAAAGCTTTGAATCCTTTAGAAGTAAAATCGTTTCAAAATAACCGATATTTTGTATGTCAAAAGTCAGGAAAGCTTTATAAATTTCAGAGTACCCTTGTTTGCTGTTCTTTTTTTCTGAATTATAGTCTTTATATTCCTTGCCTATCCAAATTTCTGAGAACATGAACATACCATTATAATTCAAGGGTAAAAACATATGGGTTAATGGTATATGAACATTTTGGCTAAATAGCAATGACTCAGCCATATTTTCCATAATACCTTTGTTTACTAAACTATCGCTTTTTTGTATACCAGATTCAATCAATTTTAAAAACGAATCTACAGAATCGCTTTTTACATTTGACGAAGCTTCATAGGTTTCAATGAGGGATGTTTTTAATGTTTCCATACTTTTTTCATCAACATTAAAATTATATTTAATAAATTCTAATAAATTATCTAAATCTTCTGAAAAGTTTTCCTTTGTAGCTGACTCCAGTCTAACTATATTGTGTATTAGTACAGATACATAGTCTTTTACAGGGCCAAAATCATTCATTTTAGAAATATAGCGGCCTACAAATGGCAAAATATCATTTTTCAATGCGTTTAGGTTAATGTCTATTGAATTAGCAGAATTATCAGAAATTAGTTTGTCCACAAGTTCATTAAAAGG
>JBGUET010000252.1:0-4199 GCA_041821225.1 Sedimentibacter sp. | reverse complement strand
TATGACCTGCAGTGGGGACGCAATCAATCAGACTATGAAAATCCAAAGATTATTTTCCCGTACAAGTCAAAAAGTAATAATTTCTTTTACGATATGCAAAATTATTACTGTAGTGCCGATGTATATTTAATCAATGAATTTAAATCAAATGTCAATACAAACTATTTAAATTTGTACTTAAATTCTAGTATTTTTGAGTTCTACTTCAAATGTCAAGCTAAAAAAGTGGGCAATGGTATTTATGAATATTATCCCAATAAATTGAATAATGTAAAAATTTATTTACCTCAGGAAAACATTCAACAAAATATATCTGATTTAGGAAAAATTAGTATTGAATTATTCCTAAAAAAGGTGTTTAATATAAGCGAAGAGGAGGTATATAGTATTATAAATAAATATATACAAAAAGGTGATGACGCAAATTGAAAATATTTAACAAGCTATTATTATTTATTACTTTTTTTATTGTGTTGTCCATTCATCCTGTCCTTGCAAAAACCGTGTACTATGATACTTATAACCATTGGGCAGAAAAAGATATTGATTTTGCTTCTAACACTCTGAAAGTTTTCAAAGGTTATGGAGATTTTACTTTCAAACCGGAAAGCAACATAACTCGTGCTGAATTTATCACTACTTTAGCAAGAATAGCTTACCGTCAAAATCAGATGAATGAAACATACACCAGCGACATGTACTACAGTGACATGTCAAAAGAACATTGGTCTTATACTTTTATTATTTCCATGTATGAACATTTAAAAACTAACAAGGATTATACACTTAAGGATATTTTTACTGGGACAAAATTTTATCCTGACAAGGCCATAACGAGGGAAGAGTCTGCTGCGCTTATTGCGGCTTTCTGCAAAGACCAAATTTATGATAACAATTTACCTTTTAGTGATGTGAGTACAAACAACAAATATTATGATGAAATAAAACGGCTTTACAACGCAGGAATTGTACAGGGTTATGAAAACAAAACTTTTCGTGGCAGTACTAATATTACAAGAGCTGAATCAGCTGCATTAATTAATAGAGTTTATTGGGACATTAAAACAAGTGACTCAGAAAAATACTTAACTGCGCTTGGATTTATGCCTATTAAAAACGAAAATGTTTATTCGTATTTTGGAACTTATAATTTAGGCTCTACTAACACAAATGACAAAAAATACATTAAAGCTAAGGATACCTTGGAATATGTTTCCTTTGGAGGATACATTTTTCCTGAAGATGCCCACTTGTACGATTTAAATGCAGTTGAAACTATGGAGTCATTACATGAAAACGGATATTACAACGTAGCTGGCACTAATTTTTATATTATTACTTTTGGGAGTTCTAGTACCTCCGAGAAATCACAGTTAGCAAATGAAATTTTGGAAAACGTCATAGCGAGAAACGACTTTAAAGATTCTGAACTCATGCAGATTTTCGCAGCAATAAACAAGTATGATGTTAATGAAAATCTATATCTTGGAGCGTTGGAGAAGTGGTATAATCTCACCTCTGACGATAATGCAAAGGCAAATATTTTATTTTACAGATTCGCTTTTTACATTAAAAATAACAACAAGGAAATGCTTAAGACTCTCGCTTATGCCGATTTGAAAAAAGCAAACAGCGTGCCTTCACTATTAGATATTAATTGGAGTTTGACAATAGGTACTGATAAAATCGATTTTAGAAATTACAGTTTTGGAAACTACAGTTTTTCCATGTATAAAGACACAACATTTTATAGATACACCTTGTATTCGGCACTCCCTTTTAATTATGATTCAAAGGTTGTGGAATTAGTTAATTTATTGCTCATAGAAAAAAGCGTTAAGCCTTCTACAAGTAGCTTGGCTAATTACGAGAAAATTTTTAGTAAATATTCTTTAAATAGGCTGTATGTACTAAACTTTATTGGTGAAAAAGAAAGAGCCTTCGTGGAAGGGTTAAATGATTATGAAATAATCAAGACTTTTAGCACGTATGAATCAAACAAAACATTAATAGATGACACGTATACAGGAATTTTAAAGAAGGTAAAAGAATAAAGCAAAAATACCCTTTATGTGAAGGGTATTTTTTTTGTTGTCTTACTTATTTTAAAGAGTATAATTTTACTATTTCTACTAGCATTTCAACTACTTTTTCCATGGATTGCACAGGAATATATTCGTATTTTCCATGGAAATTATGCCCACCAGTGCAAAGATTAGGACATGGAAGCCCCATATATGACAATACCGCTCCATCTGTCCCGCCTCTTATTGGCACAATTTTAGGTTCAATTCCAATATTTTTTAGAGCAGTTTCAGCAGTTTCAACAATGTGCATATGAGGAACAATTTTCTCTTTCATGTTATAATATGAATCTTCCATTTTCAACACCGCAGTGTCTTCTCCATATTTGTCATTCAAATAATTTGTAATTTTAATAAATCTATCTTTTTTAATATTAAATTTATCCGTATTATGGTCTCGAATTATGTAGTTCAAACTTGTTTTTTCAACATCTCCACTAATATCATTCAAATGGTTAAAGCCTTCATAGTTTTCTGTATTTTCTGGAGTTTCATATATTGGAAGCATACTTTGAAATTCCATGGCAATTAATATGGAATTTTTCATTTTATTTTTTGCAGTGCCGGGATGAATGTTTATTCCATTGATTGTCACCTTAGCGCTTGCTGCATTGAAGTTCTCATATTCTATTTCTCCTAACGTTCCACCATCAACAGTGTATGCAAATTCTGCCCCAAAACCTTTTACATCAAACAATTTTGCTCCGTTTCCCACTTCTTCATCAGGAGTAAAACCTATTTTTACAGTACCATGTTTTATATTAGGATTGTTTATTAAAAATTCAGCCATAGACAATATTTCAGCAATTCCTGCCTTGTTGTCAGCTCCTAAAAGAGTTGTTCCATCTGTGACTATTAAATCATTGCCCACATAATTTAATAAATGTTCAAACATATTTATACCCATTACTATATTTCTTTCTTCATTTAACACAATATCTTTGCCGTCATAATTATATATGATTTTTGCTTTAACATCATTGCCTGGCATATCTGGAGATGTATCCATATGAGCAATAAATCCTATAACAGGCATTTCTTTATCTGTGTTTTTAATCACGTTTCCATAGACGTAGCCGTGTTCATCCATGTATGCATCTTTTATACCAATACTCCTCATTTCCTCAACTAAAAATTTGCCTAAAAGCTTTTGCTTTTCACTGCTTGGAATTATTTCAACATCTTCAACTGACTGTGTGTCAAATTTAACATAATTTAAAAATCTTTCGTATACTTTCATAATTCATCCTTTCTACAAAATCATTATTTTTCAAACATTATAGCACTAGAATTTGAAGATGGCAAATAATCTTAATTAATTTTTTATAATTGAAATTATAATCTTTTTACTATATAATAAATTGAGACAGTTCAAATTATAAGGAGGGTTTAAAATGGATGCAATTAAAGAATCTTACAAAGTAAAAAGTGTAACAATAATAAAAAATCTTCAAAAAAGAAACATGGAAGGTTACTACTGTGACACCAAAGAAGAAGCAATAGAAAAGGCTATGTCAATGATTGGACAAGATAAAGTTGTATCATGGGGCGGATCATATACTATTGATGAACTTGGTATAAAAAAACTTCTTGAAGAAAAACAAATTGCTGTAATAGACAGGGATAAAGCCACCTCCCCTCAGGAAAGAGTTAAACTTATGAAACAAGCACTAACAGCAGATGTTTTTTTAACTAGCACAAATGCCATTACTATGGATGGTGAGCTTGTAAACATAGATGGAAATGGTAACCGTGTAGCTGCGTACTGCTATGGACCTGACAGTGTAATTGTAATAGCAGGAATGAACAAAACTGTAACTGATTTAGATGATGCAGTAAAAAAAATAAGAGCTGATGCTACTGTTCCTAACACATTCAGAATTAATTCCCTAACTCCATGCCACTTTACAGGAAAATGCACTGAGTGCACTATGAGTGACACAATTTGCTGTCAAATACTAACAACAAGATTTTGCAGACCTCAAAACAGAATTAAAGTAATACTAGTTGGTGAACATTTAGGATTTTAGCATAAAATAATAGAGGAACGGTTAGTAACTCAATGTCATTAAGTTAACCAACTTGTTACAAATAGAAGTATAGTCAATTGAAAGT
>JBGUET010000251.1:0-4228 GCA_041821225.1 Sedimentibacter sp. | reverse complement strand
AGTCTTGTGGAAATATTTTCGGACGTGGGTTCGACTCCCACCGCCTCCACCAAAAATATACGAAGAGTTACGTTGGTGGCTAAAAATAAATAAAGAATGATAAAAGCTATATTTCACTGAACTGACATACAATAAGGGAGATTTAAAAAATCAAACTTATTGTATGTCAGTTTTTTAATGTAAAAACAAGTCCAATCCATCGTAAGAAAGTGGAATAATGCATACTTGAAATTTGAGCGACAGATATTGTAATTTATAACTGCAATATCAGAATCCGTTATTAAAGAGGTTCTTAATTCTTTTGAAATGTTATCATAATCATAATCTACTGTTGAAAAATGTTGAAATTTACAATATAATATTTATATTACGTATAATTGTTTTGAAATTCATTGTTGGGGGTGTTATTGAATTTGAAAGATTAGAAGTATTTAAAATTGGTTTTTTGGCGATCATGTGATGGTATCAATTTGTATGTTTATGCTCAAAATAAATTCGAATTTTTTTAAAGTATTATAAATTAAGATTGAATATGAGGAGTGTTATTATGATTAATTATACTAGATTAAAAATGTTAAATAAAGAAAAAACAATTGGAACTTTTTTAGAACTTGGAACGGCAAATGCGGTAGAAGGACTGGGATATAGCGGATTAGATTACATAATTATTGATACAGAACATGGTCCATTTGCAGAAGAAAGTGCCATGGAATTCATAAGAGCAGCAAAATTAAGCAAGTTAACTCCATTTGTTAGAATTAAAGAGATCACAAGACCTTCAGTCTTAAAAATGTTGGATATAGGAGCTGAGGGATTAATAGTTCCATGTGTTGAAACAGTTGAACAAGTTAAAAACCTTGTTAAATGGGGGAAGTATACACCAACTGGTGAAAGAGGATTTTTCTTTGGTAGAGCAGCAGGATACGGATATGAAGATTTTACATCACCACTTAATGAGTATTTTAATAAATGCAACACCGAGACTATGATAATACCTCAATGTGAAACATTAGGTTGCCTAGAAAATATTGAAGAAATTATTTCTGTAGAAGGCGTTGATGGTATTTTTGTAGGACCATTTGACCTATCTATAGCATTGGGTAAACCAGGTCAATTTAATACAACTGAATTTTCAGAAGCTTTATTACGAATAGTTAAAGCCTGTAAAAATGCCAATAAACCAGCAATGATATTTGCAAATGATTTAGAAACTGCAATGAAGGATTATAATATTGGTTTTGATTCTGTAACAATAGGAACTGATATAGCAGCGCTTACTAACAGTTTTATAAGCATTGTAAATAAAATTAGGGGTTAGTGTAGTGGGCGGACACTGGGATGTAAAAGACATCTTAAGCGTCCCTGTGTCTTTTTTTAAAAAATCATTTTTAAGAGAAGTCAAGAAACTGAAGAAACTGAAGAAAATGAGGAAAGACTGGTAACCTTGACAAGTCCACAGTAAAAGACCACCCCTATATAACTTGAAGGGATGGTCTTTTATTTTTTAAGTAATCACCGTGAGAAAACCGGTTGCAATTTCACTATTTATAATCCTAAAGCATCCATTAAATCTGCCTCAGTAATGCCAAGTGTTGAAGCAGCTCCAGCAAAATCTGGTTCACCTTGACCAGGCTCGCCTATGGCATTAATAAGTGCTTCTTCAGTCACACCTAACTTTTCAGCAGCAGCAGCTGTATCAATCATTTGCTGTCCTGGCCCATTAGTACCATCTATTGAAGTATCATCCATTGGGGCACCTGTTGGACGATCGCCCATTCCTGTGTCTCCATCTTCAAAAATAACTATTCTACTAGTATCAATAGTCGTTAAATCACCTTCCGGTGTTTCTGTTACATCACCACCACGTACTAATCTAACATAGTTGTAACGGTGAATTTCAGGATCTAGTTCTGAGAAATTTTCTTCCGATTTAGGAACGAAAACTATTGAACCTGCTCCATGTAGGTCGTAGCCATCAGGGTCTGTGTTATAGCCTGCAGCTAGTGCCCAAGCATAAACTGTGCCAGTTTCTACTTCGCCGTCGCCACTTTCTACTGGGTTAGACGTACTTGACCAGTAAAATGGATAATCAGTTTGACCCATTATATTCGTAAGCTCTGTAAGATTAAACATGCTTGTATCCATTGCAGGGAAGACACCTGAATAATCTGCAATACTCTGCAATTCTTTAACATTTGGTAGACGCCAATCATAATATCCTGCATATTCAGAACCTTCAGCGTATGCTAATGCCGCTTCCCAGTTCATTCCCACACC
Organism: Sedimentibacter sp.; assembly: GCA_041821225.1. Classification (GTDB taxonomy): domain Bacteria; phylum Bacillota; class Clostridia; order Tissierellales; family Sedimentibacteraceae; genus Sedimentibacter. Next base: position 1,951 of record JBGUET010000251.1, on the reverse strand, counting down.
ACTATCGTCTTTAGACCACATAAGACCAGTTGCATTGTCAGTAATAGTGCTATCATCATTATCAACAAAGTCGTTGATGCCGTATGATGTAGTACCGCGTACAGCACGGACGAATCTGTTACCGCTCATGGCTTTAATATGTCCTGTCCAATCGTTGACAATGAATGAAGGACTTCCAACTACTTGTTCATTCTGATATTCGTCTACAACTAAGTATGCATTACTTGACCATGAATGTTGCTGCCTAGCATCTGTGCCATCTCCAACAAGAGAGAAGAAGTCAGTATCTATCCAAGGCCAACCTTGGGAATAGTTACGGAGAGACCAAAGTTCTTTTACAGTCGGCAAACGCCAATCATCATAGCCACCTAATTCAAGATTTTCACAGTATTCGCCTGCTGCTTCCCATGACATGGACGCCGTAGATAAATCCTGTGCCCACATCAAATCAGTAACATTATCTGAAACAGTACCATTTCCGTTATCTGTGTAGCTAGGAAGAGTACCTGTATATTGTGCATCTTGAGCATAAAAAGCTTCTCCTTCGGCAGGTGCTTCAATGCGTTCCAAATTGCTATATGTATATCCTTGCTCTGTATCAACAATAGGATAAGTCAAGTCCTTTGACTCAGCCTTTGAAATAGTCACTTTTTTTTCAGAAGCATTCCAACCTACATTCATGCCTAATGCTTCAGATACGAAACGTACAGGTACCATAGTTCTTCCGTCAATTATTACCGCTTCAGTGTCCATTGTGTTGGATTCACCGTTTATGGTATAATTAGTTTCCCCAATAACCAATTTTAACACAGTGTCATCCATAACGATAGTCACTGTTTGAGCTTCTTCATCCCATGTAATATCAGCACCAAGAGCTTCACTTATTCCACGCACCTCAACCATAGTTCTGTATGAATCGTTCACATATGGGGCTACGTCGAATGTCAACACAGCACCACTAAGAGCAACCGTAATATTTGAACTAGTTTCTTGTGCATTGGCATATGCACCGGTACTCATTAGAAGTGACACACATAAAACTGATGCAGTCAGTGTTCTAAATTTAAAAATTTTCATCTTTCTTACCTCCATTTTAACTTATTTGTTTTTTAAAGTTTCCATAAACAAAGAATACAGCATCTTTGTCACAAATATGTTACAATACTTAATCTTATATAAATAAACCTGTCAAATATCTATTAGTAAATCATGACTATATTTATCTTTTGTGGGCTCATAACTTCATGCGAGTATCCTTGTAATTATCATGGGTTGATGAATTCATAGATTAAGTACAATAGTTAATTTTCATAAACAAATGATTCAAAACGATATCTAGAGATAAATTCCGTTTGTTTCATACTAAGTATATTCAGTAATTGGTATTTGTCAAGTGAAAGACACGGTGACGTAAAAGACGTGTTATTTTCCATGAAAAGGAAAATAATACTTGTGAAGAAACAAATAATAAACTATAATTTAAGTAGTGTTAAAGAGGTTGAATGAAGTGAGAAATTATAAAAAAACTAAAGAGCAGAAAAGTTTGAAAAGCAAAGATGTGTAAGAAAATAAGACATTTAAGTGTTTCATGGTTTTCTAATACTATATTTTTTGAAATATAGCTCTATTTATCTTGTAAAACAGATGAAAAAGCTGTAAAATATATAAAAGTATATTAGGAGGTTATTATGGAAATACGATTTTCTGACAGGGCAAAATGCTTAAAAGCTTCTGAAATAAGAGAAATTCTCAAGTTATCAGAAATGCCCGAAATAATTTCATTTGCAGGTGGTCTTCCAGCAAAGGAATTATTTCCGATTGAAAAAATTAAAGAAGTAATGCTAGAAGTTATGGACAAGGATGGTGCTGCTGCATTGCAGTATGGACCTACTGAGGGATACAGACCGCTTAGAGAAATAGTTGCAACTCAAAGAATGTTAACAGCACACTT
>JBGUET010000250.1:0-4242 GCA_041821225.1 Sedimentibacter sp. | reverse complement strand
ACGGCTTGCTAGGTGGGGTTGGTGGAATTGGTGGAATCGGAGGCAGTGACAGCTTACTATTTTTCTTCTTGTTATTAGTATGTATATTCTGCAACTGTGGTAAAGAAGAACACGGCTGCTAATAAGTGGTAACACAGTACATTTTATAAAATCTTCCAGTTTTTAACTGGAAGATTTTATTTTACTTTAGATTTATAATTGAATTCTACAAAAATACTAAGTAAAAAATCTCAACTAGGTAATGTTGAGATTTTTTACCACAGTTTATTTTAAATATTTTTCAAACCAATTTGTCATTTCTTCTAATCTTCTCACTCTGTGGCGTGGTTTACCACTTCTGCTAAGTTCGTGGTTTTCATCTTTAAACATGCAAAGTCTTGCGTCAACTCCGTGATATTTTAATGCGGTGAACATTTGGAGCCCTTCCGCTATATAGCATCTGTAATCATCTGCGGAATGAATAAATAAGGTTGGAGTTACAGCTTGATTTGCATATTTAATTGGGGAATGGAACCACATTTTTTCTACATTATCCCATGGGGTAGATAAATTTTGATCTGCATTGAAATAGTAACCGATATCTGTAGTGCCAAATTTGGAAATCCAGTTTGATATGCTCCTTTGTGATACAGCACATTTAAATCGGTCGGTGTGGCCAATAATCCAATTGGTCATGTATCCACCATATGAGCCTCCTGTAACACCTATACGGCTGGAATCAATTTGTGGATATTTTTTCAAAACCAAATCTGTAAATCTCATTAAATCATCATAATCGATTGTGCCGTACTTTCCACGTATGTCAGCAAATTTATTGCCTCTGCCGTCACTTCCTCTTGGGTTGCAGAAAAATACAAAATATCCTTCATTAGCCCAATATTGCATTTCATGATAAAACACTTCTCCATAAACTGTTTTTGGGCCCCCATGAATATCAAGAATTCCTGGGTAGCATTTATTTTCATCATAGTTTACTGGTCTTAAAATATAGCATTCTATTGTAGTATCATCACTTACAAATTCAAAAGTTTCAGGAGATATTATATTTTTGGTTTCTGCAATTTTTTCATTAAATTTTGTTTTCTGTGTTTCAATTCCAGAATCTAATGTGTATATTTCTTGAAGCTTTGTTCCCCTAAGTCCAATAAAAATTATTCCATCATTACATATGTCGAAACAATCTATAGAACCATTGTCAGCAGTAAGTTTCTCGATTTTACCATCAAGAGAAAGTTTTTTAACGAAAGAGCTTTTGTTTTCAGTTGCTACAAAATATAAACAATTGTTAAATACTCTGTAAGCATTCCCTTTACCATAACGACAATCTGAACCTACTGAATTATGCATGCCAAAATCATGATTGCACAAGAGATGAGTTTCTCCATCTTTAAATTTATAGAAGCTCAAATTTTGATTGAGTCCATATTTATCCATTGAAGATGCGGAAAATACTATTTCATCTCCAACAAATTCCGCGAAGTCCACTGCATATTCATTGTCTTCAACTATGCATTTTGCTTGGCTTGAATATAAATCGTAAATATAAATTTCATTTGTAAGCTCAAGTTTGTTAGTGTAGTTTTGTGAGACATATAGGGCTTTGCCGTCTTTTACAGCACATAAAGAAATATTTTCAAATTGATTTGAAATAGCAACAATATCCTTTGTTCCTTTGTCAAACAAGTAAAGTCTGTCTCTTTTCTTATTTGTAAAACCAGTTCCGTTGGACCAAAATGGGATTTCATCCAACACTTCGTAATCCTTATTTTCCTTAATCATATCAATTGCTTTTGTTCGTTCTTCCCCCTTGTGGGAATGTAAATTGATGCCATAATGATCATAGGTCGCTGTTATTAAAAACTTTTCTTCGGCAATTTTCTTTATGTCAGTTACCTTCATAGGAATCCTCATATACTCATATGCTTCTCCACCATGAATATTTATAGCATAAAAAATTGTCCAGTCTTCTCCTTCTTCAATTTTTTTCTTCAATTTTTCATCTCTCATTGAAGAGAAAAGAAGGGTTTCGTTATCCATCCAAATGAAGCTTCGTTCATTGTTCATTGTTGTAAGCTTTTTATATTCGGAAGTAATGCAGTTATATATCCAAATGGTAGACAAATATTTGTTATCGTCATAATTTGAAACGTTAACTACAAAAGCGCCATGGTTTTTATTAGGAGAAAGCTCTAAACCCGATAAAAATTTATAGTCCAAAAAGTCTTTAAGTTTTAAGTTTTCCATAATACTCCTCCTCTATTTATTCGTAGGTATATATTAACATTATATATCTATGAATAAATATATGCAATTAAAAGTATTGTGTAAAGCAATGCATTTGTAGTATAATCAATAAAATATTATATTAGGAGCGTGAATAAATGAATATTGAATTAAATAGGGATTTCACGTTGAATCTGATAGAAAAAATTATAAATATTCCAAGCCCAACAGGCTATTGTAAAAATGTAATGGATTATATAAAAAACATTTCCCAGGAATATGGATATAAATTTGAAAAAAACAAAAAAGGAAATGGAATCATAGAAATAGAAGGAATTAATAATAGTTATTGTGTAGGAATTCCAGTCCATGTTGATACTCTAGGCGCTATGGTAAGGTCCATTAATAAGGAAGGAACTCTTAAATTCACTTCTATTGGAGGAAATATTTTTCCCACGCTTGATGGGGAATATTGTAAAATTCATACACGGATGGGTAAGACCTATACAGGAACAATACTTTCTTCTTCACCTTCAGCCCATGTTTTTACTGACTCAAAAACAAAGGAAAGAAATGAAGAAAATATGTTTGTTAGGCTGGACGAAATTGTAAATACTAAAGATGATGTACAGGCACTTGATATTGCAACTGGAGATTATATTTCCATAGAACCAAAGTTTACCATAACAAGTTCAGGTTTCATAAAATCAAGATATATGGACGACAAGGCTGGAACTGCTTGTGCTTTAAGCCTTATGGAACTGTTTAGAAGGCTTGAAACCAAACCAAAATATAAAGTAAAAATAATAATTTCCACATACGAAGAAGTAGGCCATGGATGCTCAAGCATTCCTGGAGATATAGATGAATTAATAGGAATTGACATGGGATGCATAGGATTGGATTTGTCATGTACAGAGCAAGATGTTTCTATATGTGCAAAAGATAGTTCAGGTCCTTATGATTATGATATTACTTCTAAATTGATTACATTGGCCAAGGACCATGAAATTGGCCATGCAGTAGATATTTACCCTATGTACGGCTCAGATGTATCAGCAGCACTAAAGGGAGGGAATGATATAAAAGGGGGTCTCATAGGACCTGGTGTACACGCTTCCCACGGAATGGAAAGAACCCATGTAAATGGAATTGAAAACACTATAAAATTAATATATGCATATTTGACAGAATAATTCTGAAATATCATAATGAAAGGATGTACATGGAAAATTTATTATTCTCATTAAACGTTGTTGCACCTATTTTTTTACTCATGAGTATTGGAGCGTTCCTAAAAAAAATAAAAGTTTTTGATCAGGATTTTTTACTAAAAGCTAACAAGTTTACTTTTAAAGCGCTATTGCCAATACTTCTTTTTAACAACATTTATAAGAGCAATATTGTAGACGAATTCAATGTGAAATTAATTACTTTTGCAATTTGTACAATATTTATTACTATAGGAATATTATTTATACTAGTACCAAAGTTTGAAAAAGATAACAGAAACAGAGGAGTTATTATTCAGGGACTTTATAGAAGCAATTTTGTACTTTTTGGAGTTCCACTGTGTATGAATATTTTTGGTGATGCGGGCTTAGTTACAGTAACAACGCTTATAGCTGTGGTAATACCCATATACAATTTTTTGGCAGTTATTATATTAGATATATATGCAGAAGATAAAAACAATTTAAAGAAAACTGTTATAAGCATTATGAAGAATCCATTAATAATTGGTTCAATACTTGGAATAATTGCTTCTGTAATAAAAATAAAGCTTCCTGCTTTTGTTGAATCTACTATTTCTGATGTTGCTAAAATGGCAACACCTATGGCATTAATGGTTCTGGGAGGAGATATAGAGATTAAAAAAATAAACAATAATTTAAAATATGTTACAGTTGTTACAATAGGAAAATTATTGGTATTTCCAGCTTTAGTATCATTCGCAGCATATTTATTTGGATTCAGAGGACCAGAACTAGGGGCGTTATTCTGCATGGTTGCACCATC
>JBGUET010000249.1:0-4268 GCA_041821225.1 Sedimentibacter sp. | reverse complement strand
AAAACAACTCAAGATAACTTAAGTGATGCAGTGGCAGGAGAAACTTACGAATATCAAAGTATGTATCCTGAATTTATTAAAGCAGCAGAAGCAGAATCAAACAAAGCTGCAATTAATACTTTTACTTTTGCAATGAAGGCAGAAGAAGTGCATGCAAGACTTTATAAAGAAGCTTTAGAAAATATAGACAGTACAGAAGAAGTATCTTATTATCTTTGCCCTGTATGTGGAAATATTGAGAAGTCAGTTCCTGACAAATGCAGCATTTGTGGTGTGCCAGGATCTAAATTCATAAAATATTAATCAGACTATATCCTAAGCATTTGCTCAGGGTCTCATAAATTCATATTTTTTATTCTAGTAAAACCGTTCCTAGGGAACGGTTTTTTAGTGCGCTTAAACGCCTTGAACTAATAATTTATTTAAAACACATTGAATATTTTCTAAATATAATGTAAAATTAATTAGATTATTTAACATGTAATGTTTGTATCAATTAGTAAGAAAGTTAAAATTAATATATACTTGTAGTAAGAGGAGTAAATTATGTTTACAATAGAAAAATATGTACTTGCCGACAGTCTAGAACAAGCCTATGAATTAAATCAAAACAAAAGAAACGTAATTATTGGTGGTATGCTCTGGCTTAAAATGGGCAGGAAAAAAATCGGAACAGCTATTGACCTTTCATCTCTAGGACTTAATTTAATTGAAGAAGATGAAGATAGTTTTAAAATCGGATGCATGTGCACTTTAAGAGATGTAGAAACAAACAACAGTCTTAATCATCACTTCAATGATATGTTTTCAAAATCTCTTGAACACATTGTAGGAGTTCAAATGCGAAACATGGCAACTATTGGAGGAAGTATTTATTCAAGATTCGGATTTTCCGATATTTTAACAGCACTTTTATCTTTAGATTGCTATGTAGAATTATTTAAAGGAGGAGTTGTTCCTTTAGAAAAATATGTTGACATGCCTCGTGATAATGATATTTTGGTTAAAATTATAATAAAAAAAGATGGCAGAAAAGTCAATTACTCAAGTCACAGGAAGAGTTCAGCCGATTTACCAGTTCTTACATGCGCCGTTTCTAATTTAGGCAGTATGTGGAACATAGTCATTGGTGCAAGCCCTAGCAAGGCAAAATTATCACAATTTAATTTAGGCGAAAATCCTAATGAGAAGCAAGTTGATTCAATGATTTCTCAAGTTATAGGTAGCACATGCTTTGGTACAAATTTGCGTGGTAGCAAAAAATACCGTCAATTGCTTGCTGATGTTCTTGTAAGGAGAAATATTGAAATGATAATTAAAGGAGGAAAATATGCAAATTAAATTATATATAAACAACAAAGAATTTAACGATGATATTGTGCCTGATACAATACTCCTTGATTTTTTAAGAGCAAAAGGATTCTTAAGCGTTAAGCGTGGTTGCGAAACTTCTAACTGCGGTTTGTGTACAGTTATGCTTGAAAACAAACCTATACTTTCGTGTTCAACTCTTGCCATTCGTGTAAACGGGCTTCATATAACAACAATTGAAGGATTAGAAAAACGAGCAGCTGAATTTGGTGAATTTTTAGCTGATGAGGGCGCAGAACAATGTGGATTTTGTAGCCCTGGATTCATAATGAATGTTTTATCTATGAAAGATGAATTGAAAAATCCCACTGAAGATGAAATTAAAAAATACCTTGAAGGAAACTTGTGCCGTTGTACTGGATACATGGGACAGCTTAGGGCTATTAAGAAATACCTAGCTCGTGGCAAGGAGGATTAATATGAATAGTGTAAATAAAGGTGTAAGAAAAAAAGATGCCATGGCATTAGTTACAGGAAAACCAGTTTATACAGATGATCTAGCAAAGGAAAATTGCTTGATTGTAAAGGTGCTGAGAAGCCCTCATGCCCATGCCATTATTGAAGAAATAGATATAAGTCGAGCAAATAAAGTAGCAGGCATTGAATTGATATTAACATACGAAGATGTTCCAAAAACAAGGTTTACAACCGCTGGTCAAACATACCCTGAATTCAGCCCCTATGACAGACTTATACTTGACAAACTCGTAAGATGTGTTGGGGACCCTGTTGCAATTGTTGCAGGATGGGACGAAAAATCAGTAGACAAATCTTTGCGACTAATAAAAGTTAACTATAATGTTCTTGAGCCAATTTTAGATTTTAGAAAAGGGATGGACAGTAACATAATTGTACATCCAGAATCAGATTTTAAAACATTAGTTGATGTGGGAGCTGACAACAAAAGAAATATATGTGCTAGTGAATCCACTGAAATTGGTAATGTGGAAGAAGAACTCAAAAAATGTTCCCATGTTATTGAACAAACTTATACAACCAAATCAAATCATCAAACAGCAATGGAAACTTTCAGAACATACACAAGCATGGATGCATATGGTAGACTTTCTGTGTTAACTTCTACCCAAGTTCCATTTCATATAAGAAGAATTTTAGCAACTGCCCTTGAAATACCAAAATCTAAAATTCGTGTAATAAAACCGCGAATTGGTGGGGGATTTGGTTCAAAGCAAACAGCTGTATGCGAAATGTTTCCTGCCATAGTTACGTGGAAAACAGGGAAACCTGCTAAAATGGTATATTCTCGTAAAGAAAGTTTAACAAATGGCAGTCCACGTCATGAAAGTGAAATAAAAGTACGTCTAGGTGCAGATGAAAATGGAATAATAAAGGCTATTCACATGGACACACTTTGGAACGCAGGGGCATATGGAGACCATGGCCCAACTACGGTTGGATTAGCTGGCCACAAGGCAATGACTATTTATAACAGTGCTATTGCTTATAAATTTAACTATGATGTAATATATACTAATACAATGGGCGCAGGTGCTTTTCGAGGATACGGTGCAACACAAGGATTCTTCGCCCTTGAATCAGCAGTAAATGAGCTTGCAGCAAAACTTAACATGGACCCTACACAACTTAGAATGAAAAATATGCTAACAGAAAGCCAAGTTGGAAACATGTTGCCTACTTATTACAATGAAGAATTAAAAAGTTGCACATTGGACAAATGCTTGTTACGAGCAAAAGAAATGATTAAGTGGGATGAAAAATATCCATGCAAGGATGTTGGCAACAACAAGGTTAGGTCTGTAGGTGTTGCTGTTGCAATGCAAGGTTCTGGAATTTCATATGTAGATGTTGGAGCAGTTGAAATCAGATTAAACGATGACGGTTTCTACACTTTAATGATTGGCGCCACAGATATGGGAACTGGATGCGATACCATTCTATCTCAAATGGCAGCAGAATGCTTAGAATGCGGCTTAGACAACATTATAGTACAAGGTGTTGATACAGATTTATCTCCTTATGACACGGGTTCTTATGCTTCTAGCACAACTTACATTACAGGAATGGCAGTTGTAAAAACATGTGAATCACTTAGAAAGAAAATAGTTGCTGAAGGAGCAAGATTGTTGGATTGCCCTGAAGAAAATGCTGCATTTGACGGCAAGGAAGTTTTTTCTGACAAAGACAATAAGAGAATTACATTAGTAGATATTGCAAATAATAGTTTAGTAGGAATGAACAACTACTTGACAGCAAGTGAATCTCATTTTTCACCTACATCCCCGCCTCCGTTTATGGCTGGCCTAGTGGAAATAGAAGTTGACACACTCACAGGAAAGGTTGATATAATTGATTATGTAGCAGTTGTAGACTGTGGAACACCAATTAATCCAAATCTTGCTAGAGTTCAAACAGAGGGCGGCATCGTCCAAGGTATTGGCATGACTCTTTATGAAGATATTGTTTATGATGGAAAAGGTCGTATGCTAAACGACTCATTTTTACAGTACAAAATACCTACTCGTATTGACGCTGGTAGTATAAGAGTTGAATTTGAAGCAAGCTACGAACCTACAGGCCCTTTTGGTGCAAAATCAATTGGTGAAATAGTAATTAACACACCTGCTCCTGCCATAGCTAACGCCATATACAATGCTACAAAATTAAACTTTAGAGAGCTTCCTATTACAGCTGAAAAAATTGCCCTGGGAATAATTGAAAATAAATAGCAAAAAACATCAGGATTAATTTTTCCTGATGTTTTTTATTGCCTTTTCTATTAATACAGCTTCTAGAACTGCACCACCTATGGCTCTTGCTTTATCTGAAATTGTATAACAGTTATTCAATTCATTAATTCTAGGGTCAACATCTCCAACTTTGCAGTTAGCCTTTACATATGTATTGTCTCTCAATAT
>JBGUET010000248.1:0-4269 GCA_041821225.1 Sedimentibacter sp. | reverse complement strand
AGGAACTCATGCTCTTATAGAAAATGGTGTAGAGTTTAAAAATATTGGACTTGTAGTAACAGATGAGCAACATCGTTTTGGTGTTAGACAAAGGGCTATGCTGTCTAATAAAGGAAAAAATCCTGATATTCTTGTAATGTCAGCAACACCCATACCTAGGACATTGGCGTTGATGCTTTATGGGGATTTAGATATTTCTGTAATTGATGAAATGCCCCCAGGAAGGCAGAAGGTTATTACTAGTGTTATTAAGGAAAGTGATAAAAGAGAAGCCTATGAATTTATTAAGAATCAAATTAAAGATGGAAGACAGGCCTACATAGTTGCTCCATTAGTGGATGAATCTGAAAGTCTAGAACTTGATTCTGCGACAAATACGTACATTGAATTAAAAAATACATATTTTTCACAATTTAATCTTGGTTTATTACATGGTAAAATGAAAAATGGAGAAAAAGAAAAAGTTATAAGTGAGTTTTACCATGGCGAAATTAATGTACTAGTGTCCACAACGGTAATTGAGGTTGGCATTAATGTTCCTAATTCAGTAATAATGCTTATACTTAATGCAGAACGATTTGGACTAGCACAGCTTCATCAATTGAGAGGAAGAGTTGGGAGAGGCAAATTTCAGTCATATTGTATATTGGTCAATGAAAGTAAATCAAGGAAGTCTTCAGATAGAATGAATATATTAAAGAAAACTAGTGATGGTTTTATAATTGCAGAGGAAGACTTGAAAATTAGGGGACCAGGTGATTTTTTTGGCACAAAGCAACATGGCATATCAAAGTATGAAATTCAAAATATTATTAGTGACTTTGAAGTAGTTCAAAATGTGCAAGCATTATCAAAAAATATGCTGAAATTAAATCCACACTTAGAAGGAACAGATTACAAAAATCTGAAAAGAGAAATCAAAAATTTATTTAATGATGAAAACATTGTATTTAATTAGGAAGTGAAAAATTGAGAATAATATCCGGAACAAATAAAGGCAAGAAGCTTTATGCTCCTGAAGGCATGTCCGTGAGACCTACTAGTGATAAAATTAAAGAAGCTATATTTAATATTATTGGTTTTATAGATGAAGAATCACAAGTATTAGACCTGTTTGCAGGATCTGGCAATGTGGGTATTGAATTTTTAGCAAGAGGTGCGAAGTCTAGCTATTTTGTTGATTCTTCCAATAAGAGTTTGAGCTATGTGAAAAAAAATCTAGAATTATGTAATTTCCAAGAAAAATCAAAAATAATTTTAAGTGATTATGAAAAAGCAATAATTAATTTATCTAAGAACAATGAAAAATTTGATTACATATGATATGAAATGCAGTTCTAACATTGCAGAAAAAGTATTTGAATACAATATTTTAAAACCTGGTGGACTGCTTATAATTGAAAGTGATAAATCAGAAATAGTATTTGAAAATATTGATATAGTCGTTATAAAATATAAAGAAAAAATATATGGAAGAACAAGAATAAGCATAATAAAGTTAGTGGAGGACTAAATGAAAGTCTTATATGCAGGAAGTTTTGATCCTATAACATGTGGACATTTTGATTTAATAAAAAGATGTTCTCAAATATTTGATGAAGTTGTAGTGACGGTTTTTAACAACACTTCAAAAAATTATATGTTTACATGCGAGGAAAGAGTTGAGTTCGTAAAAGGAGCAGTTAAACATATAAAAAATGTAACAGTGGATTCTTCTAGTGAGTTAGTAGCCCATTATTGTAGAGCTAACAATATAAAAATAGTTATAAGAGGCTTAAGAGCGGTTTCAGATTATGAATATGAACTTGGTATGTCAGCATACAACAAGTTTTTAAATGAAAATTTAGAAACATTTTTCATGGTTGCTTCGCCTAAATTCTCATTTGTGAGTTCAAGCGGTGTAAAAGAAATTGCTATGTACGATGAAAAGTTCAAAGAGCTTGTACCAGAAAATGTTGCTCAAGCATTAAGGGAAAAAATAGGGAGGAAATAAAATGGATATTTTAAATTTATTGGAGAAAATAGAAGATTTAGTAGAAGAAGCATCAAAATTTCCTTTATCAAACAAGGTTATGATAGATAAAGAGGAAATGCTAGAAGTAATCAATGAAATAAGATTGAAATTACCAGATGAAATCAACAGGGCATCTTGGGTTTCAAAGGAACGTCAGCGAATACTAAATGAGGCTCAAGCTGAGGCAGATGAATTAATTGAAAAAGTTAAAGATCAGCAAAGATATCTTATTGAGGAAAATGAAGTAACAAAACAAGCCCAAAAATATGCAAGTCAAATTATTCAAGAAGCTGAAATGAAATCAAATGACATGAAAGTTGGAGCATACAATTATAGTGATGATATATTGTCCAAGCTACAAGAAAGAATTAAGGAAGTAAACAACATCATAGAAAAAAACAGAGAAGTTCTTAGAAACATGTAATAAGTAATAATCAATTATTCAACGAAAATTCTTAAGTTAATATTAAAACGCAAAACCAATAAGATAAAGCTTTCATTTCTTACTATTTATAATTAGCTTAAAATAAATAAAAAAAAATACGGTAAGTCCGTATTTTTTGTTTTTACTTACTTTTAAAATAGCCTTTCCCTATAATTTTCCATAATTTCAGAGAAAAGATCACCAGTAGTTGGAGGTGTATATGTTATGGTATTTGCACCAGCTAAAATTGTTTTTGATATGTGTTCGGGTTTTGGACCTCCAGTTGCTATAATTGGAAAATTTGGATGCCGTTCACGAATTAACCGTACTATATTTGCTGTATTTGTTCCACCAGAAACATTAAATATTGAAGCTCCGGCCAAAATTCTCGATTCAAAATCTTCTTTTTCTGATACGATTGTTATAATTATGGGTATATCTAGCCTTTTTTTCATTTCCATTATAAGTTCGTTTGAAGTAGGTGCATTCATTACTACACCATAGGCTCCGTTTAATTCTGCATTTATAGCAATGTCTATGGACCTTTGTCCAGAAGTTATGCCTCCACCAACACCAACAAAAACAGGTGCTGAAGACAATTCTATGATTGCTTGATTTATAGCTATCTGTGGAGTAAAAGGATACACTGCAATGACTCCATCGGCGTTGTGGTTTTTAATAATGGCTAAGTCTGTGGTGAATATTAATGATTTTATTCTCTTGCCAAATATGTTTATTCCGCTAGCATCATAAATTTCCATAGGCATTTGTATAGGTTTCTTTTTAAGTACAGATTCAATTGTTGGTATGAATTTTTTATCTTTTTTTTCTGTATTATTTTTAACATCAAGACTGTAATTGTCCTTTATAATTTCTACCATTATTCCTCCATATAAAATATTTTAATTCTGACAAGTGATTATACATTTTTATAATGAAAAATACAATGAAATAAATGAATTAGCATAAAATAATACTATGAAAAGTTTCCTGAAGAATGTATAATATTCATAAGATACAAGGGAGAGTTAACATTATGCTAGTGTATAAAAAAGATGACTGTCTATTACATAAAGGTACGGTTACTTTATTAACAGACAGATTCATTTTAAGAAAATTTCGCATTGAAGATGTCCATGAAGTATTTTGTAACTGGTCAAGCGATTTAGATTCTGCAAAATACAATGCTTGGGATGTTCATTCAAGTGAAGCGGTTACGAAAGGTTATATATCTGAATGGATTGAGTATTATAAAACAGATAATTATTATCATTGGGCTATAGTGGATAAAATAAATAATGAAGTAATTGGGTCTATTTCCATTTCTAACATAAAAGATAATAAGAAATGTTGTGAAATAGGGTACACTGTTGCGAAAAAAAGGTGGAATGAAGGCATTGCCACAGAAGTGTTAATATATGTCCTTGCTTTTTTAATTGATGATATTGGATTTAATACTGTGAGTGCAATTCATGACATTAGAAACGAAGCTTCTGGAAAAGTTATGGAAAAAGCAGGCATGGTTTTTATAAAAAATAAAACAAAATTTTTCTTAAGTGGTAGAAATTTTGTTATGAAATGCAGAGTATATGAGTATAAAAATGCTGAATCACACAAAAAACACTAATAAATCATTGCTTTTATAAGTCTTTATGGTATAATATAATGGTTAATTATGAAATTCGTTAGAATGAAACTATATTGACTGTTTTACATAAAATAATAAGGTATCTAGGAGGATAAAATGAGTTCAAAATTACTTAAAAAAGAAAAAAACATAGTTACAATTGAATTTACAATATCACAAGATGATTTTGAAAAAGCTGTGAAT
>JBGUET010000247.1:0-4272 GCA_041821225.1 Sedimentibacter sp. | reverse complement strand
ACAACTATTTCACCAGCTCCAAGCTCAACACCTTTTATAGCCCACTCAATAGCATCTAAAGAAGTTTTTTCTCTTCCTCCCTTGACATATACACTCCAAGAGCCCTCATTGTTTTTCTTTGCATCTATGGACAATACAACGCATTGATTTCCAAAACGTTCTGACGCTTCCTTAATTAAATTTGGGTTTTTAACAGCAGAAGAATTAACCGATACTTTATCAGCGCCATTTCTTAAAATATATTTAAAATCATCTAATGTGGATACACCACCTCCAACTGAAAATGGTATGTTTATTTCATGTGCAACCTGTTTTACAAACTCCAAAGAAGTTTTTCTTTCTTCATTTGAAGCAGTTATATCGTAGAATACAAGTTCATCTGCTCCAGAATCACTGTAATATTTTCCTAGTATTGCTGGGTCCTCAACGTCTTGTATATCTTTGAAATTTTTACCCTTAACAACTCTTCCGTTTCTAACGTCCAAGCAAGGTATTATTCTACGTGCAAGCATAATATCTCCTTTCTCACTAACAATGTTTATGTTACGGCCACGCTCAATTTATATGCCCTAACACGGGAGGGTACAAGACCCTCCCCTACATCTCAATTGTTTTTAGTGCTTGTTTAAAATCTAATTTATTATCATAAAGTGCTTTCCCAATTATAGCTCCATACATATTCATCTCGTTTAATTTTCTAATGTCTTCCAGAGTTGTAACTCCCCCAGATGCAATTATATCTAATGTTGTTTGTTTTGAAAGTTCTTCATAAATATGAAAATTCGGTCCAGAAAGCATACCGTCTTTTGATATGTCTGTATAAACTAAAGTTCGTATACCAATGCTTTCTAAAAATTTGCACACACTGAGAGAATCTACATCCCCAACTTCCTGCCATCCTCTAGTGGCAACCTTTCCGTTAAATGCATCAATTGAAACTGCCAAATGTTCCTTGTAAATTTCAGCAAGCTTTTTGAGAAGTTCTTGATTTTCTATTGCCATTGTACCCACTATTGCTCTTTCAACACCAATGTCTAAAAGGTTTTTTATTCTTTCCTCGTTTCTGATACCTCCACCTGTTTGCATAGGTATTTTAATAGCTTTCGCTATTCTCTCAATTGATTTTCTATTTTGAAAACCTTCATTTTTAGCCCCGTCAAGGTCTACCACATGAAGGAATTCAGCTCCCATGCTCTCCCATTTTTTCGCCATTTCAACTGGGTCATTAGAATAAACATTCATTTGGTCAAACTTTCCTTGGGTAAGCCTCACACACTTGTTATCTTTTATATCTATTGCAGGAAATAATATCATTATATTTCAGACATGGGGACATTCCCCTGTCTTCTCCCTTCCTATTTTTCTATAATTTCTTTGTACGCTTTAAGTATGTTAAAACCAGTTTCACCACTTTTTTCAGGATGAAATTGTATTCCGTAAACATTGCCTTTTCTCACTATGGCTGGTACTCTCTTTTCATATTCTGCATATGCCAAAAGCTCTGAGTTATTTGATTCTGCGAAGTATGAATGAACAAAGTACACATATTCATCTTGCTTTATATGTTTTAATATTGGATCTTCTTTATTAAATTTAAGATTATTCCATCCCATATGAGGAATTTTCAATTGGACATCTAAAAATTTAATGTTTCCTTCTATTAATCCTAGGCCATCGTAGCATCCATATTCAAAACTTTTTTCATATAATAGCTGCATTCCCAGACATATTCCTATAATGTACTTTCCTTTTGACACTTCTTCTTTTATTACTTTAGATAATCCAGATTCATCAAGAAGTTTTATTGCATCCCTAAATGCTCCAACACCTGGCAATATAAGAGATTTTGCCGTTCTTAAATCTTCCTCTTTATTGCTAATTTTTACATCTACATTAAGCTTCTCAAATGCCCTTTGAACCGATGCTAGATTGCCCATCCCATAATCTATTATAACATGCATTATAAAACCCCCTTGGTGGATTGAAGGCTGTCTGAGGTTACGCGGCTTGCTTGTTTTAACGCTCTTCCAAATCCTTTAAATACAGCCTCTATTTTATGATGATCATTTTCTCCGTATAGAACATCAATATGTAGTGTTGTCAAAGAGTTGTTCACAAAACCTTTGAAAAATTCCTTAAAATCTTCTGTTGCCATTTCGCCAATCATGCTGCGGCTAAAGTCTACGTTGTAAACTAAGTAAGGCCTTCCACTGAAATCTAATGCCACTCTTGCCATAGCCTCATCCATTGGTAAAAACATAAATCCGTATCTTTCAATGCCTTTCTTGTCACCAAGAGCATCTTTAAATGCACGTCCTAGTGCAATTCCAATATCTTCAGCAGTGTGATGACAATCAACATCCAAATCACCCTTGCAACTGACTTTTAGGTCAAGTCCTCCGTGAAATCCAAACAGTGTTAACATGTGATTTAAAAATCCAATTCCTGTATCAATTTCTGTAATTCCACTACCATCAAGATTTAGTTCAATTTGTATATCAGTTTCTTTTGTTTTCCTGTTTACAGTGCTTTTTCTCATAAGCTACCTCTAATAATTTTTTTAATTTCCTCAACTAGTATGTCATTTTCTTCTTTTGTTCCAACGGTAATCCTATTGTATGTTTCACCATCAAAGTCAAATTTTCTTATAAGTACTCCACAGTCCATGAGCTTTTCAAATAAGTTTTCCACAGGTGGCTTAACAAATATAAAATTTGCTCCTGAAGAATACACTTTAAAGTTTAATTGTTTTAAAGATTCACCTAATTCTTTTCTAAGTTTTTTTACGCTGGCAATATATTCGTGCACCCTGTCTAAATTCTCCATAGACTGTTCTGCTGCATATTGGGATAAAATGTTTAAATTGTAAGGGGCCTTAACTTTCCATACATTTTTTATTGTTTCTTCACCAGCAATCATAACTCCAACCCTTAGTCCTGCCAGTCCAAACGCCTTTGAAAGAGTTCTCATTACTATTAAATTTTCATATTTATCAATTAAGTCAACTACTGAATTTTCTGAAAAATCCACATAGGCTTCATCTAAGACAATTATTGAATTTTTTATATTGTCTAAAATTTTTATTACTTCTTCCCTTGTGGATAAAAGTCCTGTAGGGTTGTTAGGATTACAGAAAATTACCATTTTAGGATTCATTTCATTTGCAGCATTTATAAGTTTGTCAATATTTTGGGTGTAATCTTTTTCATATTCAATCCCCACATATTCAGCACCACAAAGGTCACAGTATGTTTGATACATGCTGAATGAAGGAACAAAACTAATTACCTTGTCTCCCTTGTCGCAATATGCATTTATAACTGAGTTTATTAGTTCACTTGAACCATTACCTGCCATTATATTTTCAGCTTTGCATGAATAATAAGCTGCCATTTTTTCTCTTAATACTTTTGAATCGCTGTCTGGATATAAATTAGGCTGAAAACCTTCTATTTTAAATCCATCTTTTAATAAATAATTGCTTCCTTCATTTGCATCAAGCTTTATTCTGTATGGAATATCATTTACAAAATAGGCCTGTAACTTCTCTACGCTTGGTTTTAATTTAATCATAATTATACCTTCCTCTTTCAATTTGTATTTATTAAATATGGGTGATTCCCTTATTTTAGTTTATAACTTACAATTTTCTAATTTTTACTGCATTTGCATGTCCAGTGAGGCCTTCATTTTCTGCAAAACGTATTATGTCTTCACTGCTTTCCTTTAATGCTTGCTTGCTGTAATAAATAAGAGATGTTTTCTTAATGAAATCATCCACAGACAGGGCTGATGAAAATTTAGCCGTTGAACTTGTTGGCAACGTGTGGTTAGGTCCCGCAAAATAATCCCCAACTGGTTCTGGACTGTACTCTCCAAGAAATATTGCACCTGCATTTTTAATTTTTTTATAAATTTCAAAACAATCCACAGCCAAAAGCTCCAAATGCTCAGGAGCTATTTCATTTGCTAAATCAATGCACATCTTCATACTATCAGCAATTATTATTGCTCCGTGATTATTTATAGATTTCTCAATTATTTCACTTCGTTCAAGTTCTTTAATTTGTTTTTCAAGTTCAACTGAAACTTTTTTAGCCAATGAAAGTGAATATGTTATTAAAATTGATGCTGCCATCTCATCGTGTTCAGCCTGAGAAATCATGTCAGCTGCAATAAACTCAGGATTTGCTTTATCATCTGCAACTATTAAAATTTCACTAGGTCCTGCAATCATATCTATTCCAACAAACCCTGAAACTCTTCTTTTTG
>JBGUET010000246.1:0-4278 GCA_041821225.1 Sedimentibacter sp. | reverse complement strand
GTAGACCCTACATCCAGTCCTACCAAGTAATTTTTCATTTCGTCCTCCAAAGCTAAGAGTAGCTTTAAATAATATTAATACTTTTAATGTAAACTATATTATAACATTTTATGAGTGAAAAGCAACTTAAATTAATTAGATAAAAAATAAATTTCGATATTTTTTTTAGGGAAGATATAAAATAAACATTTTAAAATATTGCAATTAATTTTAAAGTATTTAGGTATAAAAAATCACTATAGTTGTACGGTTTTAAAGGTAAAACGCTGTAATATAGACAAAACATTTTAAAATGAGGAAATTCTCCAAATTATCAGATATTTTTTTTGTTGATTTTGTTCTAATATGAGGGTATGATATATTAGATAAAATTTTAAAAAAGGGATGAAGAAACTTATGAAACTAACTTATTTGGGGCATTCAGCTTTATTAGTTGAAGAAGGAGAATTTAAGGGTATTATAGATCCTTTTATAACAGGAAATTCATCTTGCAAAACAAGCATAGATGAATTGAAAAATATAACGCATATTTTTATAACCCATGGGCATAGCGATCATATAGGAGATGCAATAGAAATAGCTAAGAAAAATGGTTCGTTAGTAATAGCTAATTATGAAATTTGTTCATATTTAGGCAAATTCAAATTAAGAACTCATGCTATGCACATAGGAGGAAAGACCAATTTTGATTTTGGTACAGTAAGAATGACCAATGCACTTCATGGTTCTGGAATAACTGAAAATGGCAATATTATTTATGGTGGTAATCCTGGAGGATATGTTATTGAAATAAATAACAAAAAAATATACCATGCTGGAGATACAGGATTGACTCTTGATATGAAACTGTTAGAAGAAGAGAATATAGATGTGGCTTTTCTTCCAATTGGGGGAAATTTCACTATGGATATTGATGATGCGGTAAAAGCTGCTGGTTTTATAAATGCTAGAGTAGTTGTTCCAATTCATTACAATACCTTTAGTTTAATAAAAGCTAATCCTGAAGAGTTCAAAAATAAAGTTACAACATCAGAAGTTGTTATTTTAGATATGAATGAAAGTATAAATATATAGATAAAAAGACGTGGACGTATTGAATAGTATGCATGCGTATGATATAATTAATTTATCACCATGAATTACAAGGGGAGGTTTCAGATGTTTGCTTTAATACTAATTTTAAATGACATATATAAGCTAGATGATATACATGAAGTTTTTTATGGAGAAGAAATTGGCGCAACAACAATTGACAGCCAGGGAATGGGAAAAGTTCTCTTAGACCACAACATAAATGTACCAATGCTAGCAAGTGTAAGAAAGCTTATAGATGGAAGAAAACCTTACAGCAAAATTGTATTCAGTATTATTAAAGATAAGGAAACGCTTGACGTAGTAGTAGAAAAAATACAAAAAGTATTGGATTATTTTGAAGAACCTGGAATAGGATTTATGTTTGTATTACCAGTTATTGAAGTTTATGGCTCAAAAGCTGATGAATTAAAATAAATATTATAAAGTATGATATTAGCAATCATACTTTTTTTATTCTAAGAATAATAGTATAATTGAAAAAAATTAATTGATTTGTTGACAATTAATAGAGGGTAGAATATAATAATGTTAAATGATAATGATTATCAATATCATAAACACAATATAAAGGAGAAATACAAATTGACATTAGACGATATAAAACCAGGTCAAAGCGGTATTATTTTATCCATAGGCGGCCAAGGAATGCTTAGAAGAAGGTTGCTTGAAATGGGTTTAACTCCAAACACACGTGTTAAAGTTAGAAAAGTCGCACCAATGGGTGATCCTATAGAATTATCATTGAGAAGTTATGTTTTGACAATAAGAAAAGAAGAAGCATCAAAAATTGAATTGAAAGAGGTAACTTGCATATGAAGTATGTTTTCGCCTTAGCAGGAAATCAAAACTCTGGGAAAACAACTCTTTATAATAAATTAACAGGAAGCAACCAACATGTGGGGAATTTTCCCGGTGTTACTATTGAAAAAAAAGAAGGTCAGATAAAAAAGCACAGTGATTCTTTTTTAGTAGACTTGCCTGGCATTTATTCATTGTCACCATATACAATGGAAGAAGTAGTTACTAGAGATTTTCTTTTAAATGAACACCCAGATTTAATATTGAATATAATTGACGCAACTAATATTGAACGAAATCTGTATTTGACTCTTCAATTGATGGAGCTTTCAATTCCTATGGTTATTGCGTTGAATATGATGGATGAAGTGAGAGCAAGTGGCAATTCAATTGATGTAAAAAAGCTGTCGGATCATCTTGGAATTCCAATAGTTCCAATATCCGCAAGCAAAAGTGAGGGTATTGCTGAACTAATAGATGTAATAATGAATGCTGCAAAGGAAAAGAAATGTCCTAAAAAGCATGATTTTTGCACAGGTGAAGTTCATAAAGCAATTCATTCAATAACTCATTTAATAGCTGACCAAGCTGAGCAGGCAGGATATCCTCCTAGATTTGCTGCAACAAAACTTGTTGAAGGTGATGATCTTACAATGAAAGTCATAAAAATCACTGAAAACCAAGTGCATATAATTAATCATGTTGTGGATGACATGGAAAAAGCATTGAATACTGATAGAGAAGCTGCTTTGGCAGACATGAGATATAATTATATCGAAAAAATCTGTGCTGATGCTGTAATTAGAAAACAAGAAACAAAGGAGCAAATTCGCTCAGAAAAAATAGATAGGGTATTGACACATAAATATTTTGGCATACCAATATTTTTTGGCATTATGTTTTCAATATTTGGAATAACTTTTGGGATTTTAGGAGCTCCGCTTCAAAGATACTTAGAATGGGTAATAGGGCTATTAACTGAGGTTGTTTCAAGTGCAATGATATCTTTCAATGTAAGCCAATGGGTTTATTCTTTAGTAATTGATGGGATATTTGCTGGTGTTGGAAGTGTATTATCATTTCTTCCACTTATAGTGATACTGTTTTTTTTCCTTTCATTGTTGGAAGACAGTGGCTATATGGCAAGAGTTGCATTTCTAATGGATAAGATGCTTCGAAAAATTGGTTTGTCTGGAAGGTCTTTTGTACCAATGATTATTGGGTTTGGATGCAGCGTTCCAGCAATTATGGCAACAAGAACATTATCAAGCGAGAGAGACAGAAAAATGACAATTGTATTGACTCCTTTTATGTCTTGCAGTGCTAAACTTCCTATATATGGAATGATCACAATGGCATTTTTCCCTAACAATGCTGCAGTAGTAATGATATCTCTCTATATGATTGGAATTTTAGTAGCAGTGTTGTCTGGACTATTATTGAAAAACTCCATATTTAAAGGTGAGCCGGTACCATTTGTAATGGAATTGCCTGCCTATAGGATTCCTTCAAGGAGGAGCATAGCAATATACATGTGGGAAAAAGGCAAAGATTTTATACAAAAGGCATTTACAATTATATTTATAGCTTCTTTGGTTATATGGTTCCTTCAGCGTTTTGATTGGTCATTAAATATGGTTGAGGATAGCACGTACAGCATACTTGCTTCTGTTGGTTCTTTTATTTCACCTTTGTTCAAACCATTGGGATTCAATGATTGGAGAGCTTCAACAGCACTCATTACAGGACTTTCTGCTAAAGAAGCCGTTGTTAGCACACTGACTGTTTTAACAGGAGCTGTTACAGACGCAGAACTTTCTACAGCATTGAATACTATTTTTACACCATTAAGCGCGTTTGCATTTTTAACATTTACATTGTTGTACATGCCTTGTGTAGCTGCTTTTGCGGCAACGAGAAGAGAACTTGGTTCATTAAAGTATGCGTTGCTTGCAGTTTTATATCAAACATCAACGGCATTTTTAGCAGGAACCTTAGTATACCAAATTGGTAGTTTGTTTAGTTAGGAGGTAAAAATGAATTTTGCAGATGTTACTATTATTTTAATAATCGTGGCAATAGTTGTAGGAATATTGAGATATATGAAAAAACAAAAGAAAAATGGTTCAGGTTGTTGTGCAGGTTGCTCAGGATGTAGCAAGGCGCGCAACTGTTCATATAAGTAATATTGAAATATTAATTGAAAAGTTATAACTAATAATGAGGTTATAATTTTGATTTATTAACTTGAATTTGAAGTATGATAAAAACAAACCCAGGAGGATTAAATCCTCTTGGGTTTGTTTTTTATTTCCAAACAGTTATTAATTTTTAATTAGATAAATAAGTTTACATTAGATTCTTCTGCATCTCCTAGATATGTTC
>JBGUET010000245.1:0-4279 GCA_041821225.1 Sedimentibacter sp. | reverse complement strand
ATCCAGGCACGGTAATTGTAGGGGATGACCAAGTCGATGAAAATTATGTAGATAATCATATAATTACTGGTATTGCTGGAAGAAAAAATTTCACCGTATTTTATGTTCATAAAGAACATATGGCGAACGAAGTTGGTGTTATTAGAAGAGCTTTAGAAATATTTGAAAATAGAGGAGTAAGCATAGATCATATACCATCAGGTATTGACAGCTTTTCTGTTGTACTTCCAACTGAAAGTGTTGAAAAGATAACACATGAAATAGTTGAAGAATTGAAGACAAAATTAGCCACTGATTCTATAAGTGTTATAAAAAACTTAAGTCTAATATCAACTGTTGGAATAAAAATGGCCTATAAACCAGGCATTTCGGCAAAACTGTTTACAGCTTTAGGCGAAAACAATGTTAATATAAGAATGATAGACCAAGGCTCAAGTGAAATTAACATTATAGTTGGAGTTGAAGACAGAGATTTTGAAAAAGCAATACAAGCAATTTATAGCGCTTTTGTAAAATAGTTCAAAAAAATAGGACGGCTCGCCGTCCTTTATTTTTTGAAATATCCACCCATTATCGACTTTATATCATTAACTGTTATAAATGCTGCTGAGTTTGTTTGTTTTATTAGATTTACAGCTTCAGGGATTCTTTTCCTTTTAAGCTGAATGAACAATAAACTTTTCAGGCTGTCATTTTTTCCTCTTCCACCTATAATAGTAACTCCAAAGCCTTTGTCGCGGAGGACATTTGCCATTTCTTCTCCATTTGCTTCAAAAACAACGACCTGTATAGATGCAAGACCTACTGCTATTTTTGATTCGATTGTTACACCGATATAATTTCCCAATGAGAAAGCAATTGCATAAACAAACATTTTAATAGGATCTTGGGTAATGTTGTTTAATACAGAACTTACAACAATTAGCCAAATCATAATTTCTACAAAGGCTAATAATGCTCCTTTGACTCTTTCACCTTTATTTATTAAAACTAATCGTACAGTTGAAATAGTAACTTCTATTATTTTCGCAATAAATATTGTTATGTACAGAGCGGGTCCTGATAAATTAAATAGTAATTCCATGATTCACCCCTTTTTATTTATATTTTACATTGTTTTTAGGTTTTATGCAAGTATCTATAAACGCATATAAAATTATTATTGTTAAATATTATAAAATAATGTAAAATCCTATTATAAGAATAAGGAGATAAATATGAGATTGAGATATGTTGATGGACAGTATGAATTTTTACAAAACCATGAAAAAGCAATCACTGAGCCGGAAAAAAGAGGATACAAATTAAACAATGCATTTAAAAATAATCATTTAATACATGTGGAATTAGGTTGTGGAAAAGGAAAGTTTGTAAGAGAAACTGCCTTGAAAAATCCTGATATAAATTATTTTGGATTCGAAAAAAGCGTAAAAGTTGCCTACAGGTGTGCAAAATCAGTGCTAGAAAATGACCCAGACAACTATTTTGTAGTTTATTCAAATGGAGATATACTAACGGAAGTTTTTGAACCAAAATCAATAGATAGAATTTACCTTAATTTTTCTGACCCATGGCCAAAACAATCGCATTACAAAAGAAGACTAACCCATAAGAGTTTTTTGGATGTATATAAAATTGTTCTTGCAAATGAAGGTGAAATTCACATGAAAACAGATAATAATGATTTGTTTGAATATTCTATTTTGCAATTTGAAGAAGATAATTGGGAACTTTTAATGGTTACAAGAGATTTACACAACAGTGAGTACAAAAAAGACAATGTCATGACAGAATATGAAGAACGATTTGTTGAGGAAGGTAAGAAAATCAACAAATTAATAGCGAGAGAAATATATGAATAATTATTTAAAATACATTTTAACATACTTTGTAGCAATCAATTTAATTTCATTTGTTATGTTTTTTTGGGATAAACAAAAGGCAAAGAAAGACAAATGGAGAATAAAAGAAAAAACCCTTCATTTAACAAGCTTTTTAGGAGGAACATTAGGAAGCATCGCTGCTATGATTTTGTTTCATCACAAAACTAGAAAGGTTGCATTTGTAGTTATTACAGGTATTGCATTGATTACGAATATATTTGTAATTTATGAGCTGTATACAAGATTATATTAATATGAGGTGATAGTATGAAAAAATTCAATAAAACAAATGCCATGCGAATTCTTGACTCAATGAATACAGAATATGATTATTTGACCTATGAGTGTGAGGATGGTAAAATTGACGGAGTTTCAGTGGCTCACAAGGCTGGACAAAATCCAGAGGCTGTTTTTAAAACGTTGGTATCTGTAGGGCACAGCGGTGAATTTTACGTATTTTGTGTGCCAGTGGAATATGAACTTGATTTAAAAAAAGCAGCAGCAGTTTCAAATGAAAAAAAAATCGAAATGCTTCCGCTTAAAGAACTTACAAAAAACACAGGATATATAAGAGGAGGATGCTCTCCTATAGGAATGAAAAAACATTATAAAACATTTATAGATGAGTCAGCATTGCTTCAAGATAAAATACTAGTAAGCGGTGGTGCAATAGGAATTCAAATAATTATTAGACCGGATGATTTGGTGAAAGCAGCAGACGCAAGTTATGCAGATATAATATGAAAATAAAACATGTGTGTTTTATAAAAAGTAACTAATATGGAGAAAAAATGGAATTAAACATAATATATGAAGATAAGCACATACTTTGCGTGGTGAAGCCCCAAGGGGTTCCATCCCAAAGTGATAAAACAAACGATGAAGATTTAATGAGTGAAGCGCTAAAATATTTAGGCGCCAAACAAACAAATCCATATGTAGGTCTTATACAAAGGCTTGATAGACCTGTAGGTGGAGTTATAGTCTATGCCAAAAATGAATTTGCAAACAAAGAACTTTCAAAGCAAGTTCAACTAAGACAAACACGAAAGGAATACTTTGCAGTGGTTTGTGGGAAACCTGAAAATGAAAAAGCAATGCTAGAAGATTATTTAAAAAAACTTAAAACTATAAATATGTCAAAGATAACAACAGCAGATGATAAGCTTGGGAAAATTGCTACACTTGAATATGAAGTTGTCGATACAAAGGAAACAGAAGAATATGGTGCACTCACATTGCTAAGAATTAAACTGTATACAGGAAGACATCATCAAATAAGGGTACAGCTTTCAAATATGGGCGTTCCTATTTGGGGAGATAATAAGTACAACAAGGTTTTTATGAAAAAAAAAGAATTCACTAAAATTGCATTATGGTCATATAAATTTGGCTTCAAACATCCAAAAACAAAGGAATACACAGAATTCACTTCGCTACCAAACAGTTATCCGTTTACACTGTTTGATAATTATGGAAATTAAGAAACAAAGTATGTGAGAAGAGGGGTATTATGATTACATTTAATGATGTAAAAAATAGCAAGGAAATACAAACATATATTAAAAAAGCAGATGAATCATTGGTGGAGTTAGGTTATACAGAGCATTCTTTCGCCCATGTCGGAAAAGTGGCAATGCAAGCAAAAGAAATATTAATTAAGCTAGGTTACGATGAAAGAACTGCGGAGCTAGCTCAAATATCAGGTTACATGCATGATATAGGAAATGTTGTAAACAGAGTTGACCATGCACAAAGCGGCGCAATTATGGCCTTTAGAATTTTAGATCATATGGGTATGGATGTAACAGAAATAGCAACTGTAATATCAGCAATAGGAAACCACGATGAATCTACAGCAGTGCCTGTTAATGAAGTTGCCGCAGCCTTGATTTTAGCAGATAAATCAGATGTAAGAAGGTCAAGAGTAAGAAATAGAGATCTTGCAACATTTGATATACATGATAGAGTGAATTACTCTGTTGAATCATCAAGTCTTACCTTAAAAGAACAAGAAAAAGAAATAGTGCTTGATTTAACAATTGATACAAATGTGTGCGCTTTGATGGATTATTTTGAAATATTTTTGGTTCGCATGCTCTTATGCAGAAGAGCAGCTATCTATTTAAAATTAAAATTTAAATTAGTTATTAATGGGGTTGAGCTGCTGTAGAAAAGTAATTTATATTTTGGTGCCTTGTTATTATCAGTAGAAAATTCAGAGACTTGCTTTTTTAATATTTTAAAAAGCATTTATAGCCTTTAAAATCATAAAAAAATATATACAGTAATTTTACAGTCAGTTCATATAATGGCTGTTTTTTTATATTTTTGTAAAGTTATTAATTTGTTGTCCTGTTTATGGGACTTTAAGAAATATATAATATAAATATAGC
>JBGUET010000244.1:0-4313 GCA_041821225.1 Sedimentibacter sp. | reverse complement strand
CATTATGATTTTAGTCAAATAGCATAAACTAAAATCTTTTTCAGACACGCCCTAGAAGAAATAAAGGGTGACCTTACCTTGTTATCTGCAAAAGAGTTTTATTTAAAACATATTTTGCGTTCAGATAACTGGTATTTCGAAACGGTTTTAGGGGTTAACGGCAGCGATATAATACACATTAGTGATGATTTTAAAACAATTGTTAGTAATGAATTAGGTATTAGCTTTAATAATATTGCAATGGTTGGTAGTGGAAAATTAGGATACAGCCTATCACCTAATCCTAAAAAGCTATTTCTTGAATTTAATGATAACGAAAAAATTCGAAAGATATCAGATGTTGATATTGCTATAGTATCAAGTCAGTTATTCCAAAAGTATTGGGATTTATTTCGGAAATCGTATAAGCCGAAATACGCTGCAATTTATAATTACATACCAAGGGAAATATACCGTGGTTATATAAATGAAAATCATTTACAAGAAGTAGAAGGGTGTAGAAAAGAGTGGAATGCGATCTCTAGCACCTCCAAAAAATCTTTGTATAATGACTTATATATGAAGCACGAAGTAACATATCGTCTTTATAGAAGTTGGGAAGATTTTGAAGAATACCATATTCAATCCTTAACAAAGATAAAGCGGGGTGATTTATAATGGCATTATTATTCCATAGAAATACGAAAACCGTAAAAGAAGTGTTCGACGATTTTTCTAAAGGCCGATTATTTGTCGATACAACTTATCAGCGGAGAAAAGTCTGGTTGCCTCAAGATAAAATAAGACTTATTGAAACTATACTTTTAGATTTAATAATTCCAGAAGTGTTCTTTTGGCCTGCGGATATTAATGCCGAAACAGGCGATATGTTTATGCATATTGTTGATGGGCAGCAACGGATCAATTCAATTGTTGAATTTATCTCTGGTGAATTTCAACTAGATAGCAAGTACCTAATGGATAAAGATATTATTGAACGGTGTAGTAATAAGTATTTTGCTGATCTTGGCAATGCAGATAAAGAAAGAATCTGGAAATACAACATATCTGTAGTTAATATCGACTCATCTTTTACTAAAACTGATATTACTCAAATGTTTTACCGTCTTAATTTAACTAATTACAGCCTTAATCCCCAAGAAAAGCGCAACAGTAAAGAAAGCGTTTTTGGTGATGCGGCCGAAGCCCTTTCAAGTCTTGATTTTTGGAAAGAGTGCCGGGTTTTTAGTTCTGCCGACGCAAAAAGAATGAAAGACATTGAATATTGCTGTTCAATTTATATTTTGGCAAATGAAGGAGTTGTGGATCAAACAAACAGCAAAAAGATTAATGACTACTATGACGATTATTCTGAGACCTTTGATGAAGATAAGCGCTTAACAAATAAGATAGAAACTGCAATGGATATGATAAAAAGTTTGAACGACAAAACAACTCTATCATTTGTCTCAAAAAAAGCGCAAATGTATACACTTTTCAGTTTTGTATTTAAACTAATAGATAGTGGCCTTCAATGTTCTAATGAAGTATTTGAGAGATTTAAGCTCTTTGTGTCAGCATATAACCGTTTTCGTAATGAATTCGATATAGACTTTCGCAATGTAAATATGCGAAAGACAAATGAAGATATAAAAAAATATAAGCTTGCATCCTCCGAAGGTATTAATAAAATAGGTAACCGTGTAATAAGATTACAAACACTCTATAGCATTTGTATTGAGAGTTCCCCAGACATAAAGGGGCGCTTGAAAGAACTGGAAAACATTTATAATCAGCAGAACAAGCCCGGTGATGTAATATTTGAAGCATTTGATACCGAAGATCTAAGTGATATAAATGAAGCCGAATAACTAAGGAGGTGGCAACTACATGCCTGATACCGTCTCCAAAGAGCGGCGTAGCGAAATCATGTCACATATCAAAAGCAAAAATACGAGCATAGAACTTTTGGTAAGGCAAAAACTACACTCGTTAGGCTATCGTTTCAGAGTAAATTATAAGGAGCTTCCCGGGAAACCTGATATAGTTTTTACCAAGAAGCGTATAGTAATCTTTATACATGGATGCTTTTGGCATGGACATGATGCTGGATGTCGGTATTCCCATGTTTCTCAATCAAGAAAGGATTATTGGGAAAAAAAGATTTCCAATACTAAGAAGCGTGATAAAGAACATTCCACATACTTGATAGAAAGCGGGTGGAAAGTAATAATAGTTTGGGAATGCGACATTAAGAAGAATTTTAATAAAACTATTTCTGATATAGTTAATGTTTTGAACCAAAATAACATATGAGAGCGTGATGGCCAAAATTAGCTTTCACACTCTCCGTTTACATTGGTCAAGGCTGGCTATAAAAAAGCGCATTTTCTGACCCTGTTTTTGAGGGGTTTTTATAGATGATATAAGGGAAATTAAGGAGGTTGGGCATATGTATAATCAAAACTTTGATCCATTAAGTGTGAAATACACTGGTAATGAAGAAGTTGTTATTAAGTCATTAAAAAGGGAAATTAAGAACATACTAAGTTCCTATGTAGGATGGTTTGA
The DNA here is from genome assembly GCA_041821225.1 of Sedimentibacter sp. GTDB lineage: Bacteria > Bacillota > Clostridia > Tissierellales > Sedimentibacteraceae > Sedimentibacter. The sequence goes on along the minus strand of JBGUET010000244.1, from coordinate 1,763 downwards.
TACTTTTTGTGAATTGATTCAGAATGCTCTAGATTCAGTTGAAGAAAGACAGAATCGTTCTGGAAACGACTATATTCCAAAAATAAATATACTCATTAACATTAATGAAAATTATGTTGCTGTAACAGATAATGGGATTGGATTTGAAGAAGATCAATATGTAAAATTTCTAGCGCCCAATTTTTCTTTTAAAAGCGGTAGGACAAGAGGTCATAAGGGTGTAGGTTCAACATATTTAGCATATGGATTTAACTATATTCAGATATCAACGAAAAATTCTAATTTCACAGCTAGAGGTGTGATGCTTAATGCTAGAAATTGGTTGGATGATGAAAATCCAGCAGGAAATCCTAAAGTAATGCCGGATCATGCAGCAACAAGAGATGTTGCTTTCGACTCTTTTGATCAAGGTGTTTCTATATGTATAAAATATGATTCTAATACATATCCGAAGAACTTGTCGTGGATTAAAGTTGAAGATGCTGAAAATTGGTTAAAAGTTTTAAGAGTAAGAACTGGATTAGGTGCCATAATTGAAAATAGCAAAATACATGTTGGCATAAAAGTAATATCTAAATTAAATATTGAAAGCCAGTCTGAAATTATCGGAATAAAATATTTAGCTATAGATGAATTTGTAAAAAAATCTATGAAATATACTGATATAAAATTAAAATTTGATCAATTATACAAACAGTATGGTGCGGAATATAGAATACCATCTAAGTATAGTAATTTAGATGCAATATTTGATATGTGGAACTATAATAGAATTACACAAGAAATTTCATTGGATGAAAATCAGCTTGAACTTATTCAAAAATATAAGCCAACTATTTATTTTTGCTATGTTTATTCTGTTCAAGTTTGGAACAAAATTGATTCTTCCCTAAAATTAAGATCCGGGGTCAATGCTCTATACGGAGGAATTCAATTAGCAGCTAATAATATGCCTCAAGGCGAATTAATACAAATTCCTCTTACTCGCAATATTGGTAGACAAAATCAAGCACACGTTGTTGTGCATTTTGAAAATTGTATTGCAGATTTGGGAAGAAAAGGTTTTCAAAAAGAAATTACAGATTTTGCAAAAGACTTGTCAAGAAAGATTTTAGATGGACCACTTTCAAAAATGAAAAAGTGTTTTAGGAAAAACACTGGAACTGCACCTGATCTGATGAGAGAACAAAAAATAGATGAGTGGAAAACAATAATGATAGAGCATGAAAAGACATGTCCACTGCAATTGATAAATGAGAATTTTTTTATACCATTAAAGCGAATTTCTATGACCTCTATACCGACGAGAGAGCAGGATGTTATTGCATTGTTTAATCAGCTAATAGCAGGGGGTGTTATAAGAGGAATTAGAATAATGTCAACAAATGAAAGATTTACCTACGATGGATTATATAAAATTGTAATTGAAGAACCTACTTCAAACCATATTTATGACAAGATAAAAAATCCTTTAGGTGTATCGGAAGAAAATGTTATGGAAATACTAGAAAAATCTCCTGATGGATTTACATCTTACCCTAAAGTTCTTGAATATAAATATTCTTTAGATGGCTTAATTGAAGATTTAGAAAGTGGTGTAAAAAATTCTAATGATATAGGTCTCGTTGTAGCCTGGAATGCAGGAGAGTTATATGAGAAAAGCTTTTATATTGAATCACTATTAATTGAAGATAACATTCAATTACGCCAGTATCATGGAGTTACACATAGGCTATTAGATCTTTCTAACAATGAAATTGTTG
>JBGUET010000243.1:0-4313 GCA_041821225.1 Sedimentibacter sp. | reverse complement strand
AAAAGCTATTTTAATAAGTGCAGTTTTAAAACAATGTTTACATGAGTATATGCTCATACAAACATATACAATAAGCATAGTAAATAAAAAAATTTGGAGATGATAAGTTGATTGAGATTTTAAAAGCTTTAGCAGATGAAACAAGGTTAAGAATTTTATCACAAATTCTAAAAGGTGAAATGTGTGTATGTGAGATTGAGGGGTGCTTAGAGCTGTCACAGTCTAATGCATCAAGGCATTTGACTGTACTTAAAAAAGCAGGCATTTTGGAAAGCAATAAAACTGCACAGTGGACATATTACAAAATCAGCGATGTATTTATAAATGAAAACAAGGAATTATATGATTATCTTATTGAAAAAATTAGAGAGATGCCTTGTTACCAATCTGACTGTGAAACATTTGATAAATTCAAATTGCAAGATTTTTGTAACAATAAATAACAAAATTTGGAGGATTAGCATGAGTAATGAAAAAACAATTGGAATAGGATTTTTTCAAAAATATTTATCCATTTGGGTAGCATTGTGTATGGTAGTAGGAGTTCTTATGGGTAGATTCATTCCAACTATCCCAGCATTTCTAAATAAATTTGAATATGCAAAAATATCAATACCCATGGCTGTATTAATATGGGTTATGATTTATCCGATGATGATGAAAGTAGATTTTCAAAGTTTGAAACATATAAGAAACAATCCAAAGGGTTTGTATATTACTTGGATTACAAACTGGCTAGTTAAACCCTTTACAATGTATGCAATTGCTTCATTTTTCTTTTATGTAGTTTTTAAAAATTTCATTACGCCGGAGTTGGCGAAGGAATATTTGGCAGGTGCCATACTTTTAGGGGCTGCTCCTTGTACGGCAATGGTATTTGTTTGGAGCACACTTACAAAAGGTAATGCGGCTTATACGGTAGTCCAGGTAGCAACTAATGATTTGATAATTCTTGTTGCATTTGTCCCTATAGTAAAATTTCTTCTGGGTGTAAGTAATGTAAGCGTACCTCTTGATACTTTAATTTTATCAGTTGTGCTTTTTGTTGTAATACCACTTGGAGGGGGAATGCTTACAAGAATAAATGTAATAAAAAAGAATGGAATTGAATATTTTGAAAATAAGTTCTTGCCTAAATTTGATAATGCAACAACTGCAGGACTTTTACTTACTTTAATTCTAATATTTTCATTTCAAAGTGAAGTAATTTTAAATAACCCTCTGCATATTGTTTTAATAGCAATACCATTGACAATTCAAACATTTCTAATTTTTTTTATTGCATATATATCATGCAAGATATCAAAGCTGCCATACGATATAGCTGCTCCTGCAGGAATGATAGGTGCATCAAACTTTTTTGAACTTGCTGTTGCAGTAGCAATTGCATTATTTGGCCCAACATCCCCAGTAGCACTTGCTACTACAGTGGGTGTATTAACTGAAGTTCCTATAATGCTGTTTTTAGTGAAAATAGCAAACAATACAAAGCAATGGTTTCCTGAATGAGAATAGATATAAAAATACAATTACTTAAAAAGACCAATGAAAATTTCTGTAATTAAACATTTAAAAGAATTATTTGCAGGTATAAATAATTCTTTCTTGGTAAAATTAATAATGTAAGAATTAATAAATGAGCTAAGAAGAGGTGATATACTTAATTTATAAAACAAAAAAGAGTAGAATAACAATTTATTCTACTCTTTTTTGTTTTATTTAATTTTAGCCTCCACCAACAGGTGGGAAAATTGATAAATAATCTCCATCTACAGGAGATACATCCATTTTTGTATTTATTCCATTTCTCAACAAGATAGCCACATCTTTTTCTTTTATATCAAGGTCTTTAATAATTTCTCTTATTGTAGTTTCGTCGGAATAAGCTTTTTCAAGAATTTTACCCCTGCCTTCACGGAGTGTTGCAAAAAGTTTAATTGTAACTTTCATACTTGTCTCCTAATTCATTTATTATTTATATTTCGCTATTCCCAAGCTTTCAAGCTTTTCTTGTGTTGGCAAGCCATTTTCAGTCCAACCTCTCACTTTGTAGTATTCTGGAAGAGTTTCGCTCAACCTATTAACATGTCCTTTTGAAGGACCTTCTTTAATAGGGTCTTCAAGAAGTCTCTTAGGTAAAGTATCCTGGGAAGGGTCAATACCTGCACTTAAATTAAAAAGCCTTTCTAAATTCCAGATTCTTTCTCCATATTCAATAAAATCAGTTCCTGTTAAAGTTGTACCACTGATTGCATTATATAAATCAGCATAATCATCAGCTCCAAGTGCGAAAGAAGTAAATAAACATAGTCCTACAGCATCAATACTTGCTGTAAAGTCCTGAAATATTTTTGTCCATCCAGCTTTTCCTTCTATGGCGAATCTATCTAATTGTTCTGGAAGTCCTAATATTTCAGGAGAAATCGTGTAACCTCTAACATGGCATCCGCCTCTGTTTGAAGTAGCATAACCAAGTCCTATACCCTGAATTCCACGTGGATCGTAAGCAGGCATTTCTAGTTTCTTAACACTCATGGATAATTCTGGAACGCCGTAGCTTTCGCAAAGCCTATATGAACCTTCAGCCATTTTAGCTCCAAGACCTATTCCTTGGCCCATTCGTTTAGTCCATTCTATTACTGCATCTGCATTACCCCAAATTAATTCTGGGCCGTTATCCAAATCTTCTTTTTTAATATATCCCTTTTGATAAAGTTCCATGGCAGCTGCTATGGTAGCAGAAGCAGAAATTGTATCTAAACCATATTCATTGCACCAATAATTAGCTTTCATAACAGCTTCTAAGTCTGATACGCCACAGTCAGATCCAAATCCCCATATAGTTTCATATTCTGGTCCAGCTCCTTCAATATCATCCACTTTAATGTATCTTCCACAACCAATTGGACATCTGAAACATGGGTCTTTTCTTATTAAATATTTTTCTGCCATTGTTTCACCGCTTATCATATCTGCTTTATCAAAATAAGATTCCTGGAAATTATTTGTTGGCAATACTCCATGTTCGTTTATGATATTTACCAATACTGCGGAACCATAGGCTGGTAGTCCTTGACCGGTAACTCCATTTTTTCTGATTTTCCCTAAGCATCTAGAGAATACTTCTTTAAGTTTTTCTGGGTTATTCACATTTACTTTACTTGTGCCTCGTACTACTATGGCTTTAAGATTTTTAGAGCCCATTACAGCGCCTACTCCAGATCTTCCTGCAGCACGACCTCTTTCATTCATTATTCCTGCCATTTTAGAAAGCTTTTCTCCTGCAGGGCCAATAGTTGCAACCCTTGCTTTCTTACCATGAATTTCTTCTAAAATTGTTGTTGTTTCTCCTACAACCTTGCCCCATATAAAAGAAGCATCCTTAATTTCTACATTGTCATCAGATATGTTTAAGTACACAGGTTTTTCGGCCTTACCTTCTAATATAATAGCATCATACCCTGCAAATTTAAGTTCTGCTCCCCAATATCCACCTGAATTAGAGCATGCAATCGTTCCAGTTTGAGGAGATTTAGTGATAACCATATATCTTCCGCCTGTAGGCGTGTTTGTTCCAGTCAATGGACCAGTTGTAAATATTATTTTATTATCTATGTTTAGTGGATCAATTTTAGGATCAACTTCATCCATAAAAATCTTTGTTCCTAGACCTCTTCCACCAATAAACTTTAAAGCATCATCAAGATTCAGTGCTTCTTTTTTTACGCTTCCTTCAGTTAAGTTGACTCTAAGTATTGTTCCTTGGTAACCGAAATAGTTGTTCATAAGATACCCCCTAGATGTATTTGTACTTTAATACATGCAAGAATTATTCCAACTATTATTTTAAAAGAAACCCTTGATTTGGAACATATTTAGCAGGCTGCACATTCTTGCGTTCCTATATGGAACGTGATAGCGTTGCGAAATATGTTCCAAAATAGAACTGTGTACTAAAATAGTACTATATTATGATGCGTAACATTCAATATGAAATTCCTTCATCTTTCTGTAAAGGGTATTCCTTCCTATTCCTAAAACTAAAGCAGCTTGTGTTATGTTTTTATTAGTGGAATCAATCACTTTTATAATGTGATCCTTTTCTAAGTCTTTTAAGCTACATAAAACAAAATCAGATGATTGCAATTTGGAGTTATCATAAGCAACTGGATTTGTTTCGAAATTTAAATTATATATATCTGGAACTACCTCAGTGTTTACAATAAGTTCAATATAGTTTTCAAGTTCTCTTATGTTTCCAGGCCAATCATATTGTGCTAATTTTTCAATATTTTCATTTGATATAAAAACCA
>JBGUET010000242.1:0-4325 GCA_041821225.1 Sedimentibacter sp. | reverse complement strand
CTACAGGTAGACCCAAAGTACCTATGAAGATTTCTGCTATTACCTTTGTAACAAATACAGCATTAAACTATATATTAATATTTGGGAAGCTTGGAATGCCAGCAATGGGTGTAAAAGGAGCTGCTTGGGGAACTGTTATAGCAAGATCTTTGGAAATAATAGTAACCTTTTACGCAGTGTATTCTACCGAAGGAGTATTAGCAGCAAAAATAAAAGATTTATTAAGTTGGAACAAGAATTTTTTATATAAATATATTAAAACAACTTATCCAGTAATCCTAGCAGAAGGTGCTTGGTCTTTAGGACAAGTAATGTACTCAATTGCCTATGCAAAACTTGGTGCAGAAGCTACCGCAGCAGTTCAAATTACTAATACTATACAAAATATATTCTTCGTTTTAGTTAGAGGGTTAGCCAATGCTTGTACAGTAATGATTGGTAGTAAAATAGGTGCTGGAGACGAGGAAGAAGCATACGAATATGCCAAGAACTTCATGATACTAGCAACACTATTAGGAATTTTTTTAGGTGCAATACTAGCAGTTACTCCTAATCTAGTCTTAAAACTATTTAGCGGAATAGATCCCGCCCTGCATGAGTTATCTAGGAAGTTACTGATTGTTATGGGATTGACCTTTGTTATTAGAGTATTAGGAGCTACTGGAATTGTAGGAGTTTTAAGAGGTGGAGGAGATACTACTTTTGGAATGATTCTAGATGCTGGCACAGTATGGATTATTGGGGTACCTCTTGCTTTTGCAGGAGCAATGATTTTCCATTTGCCGGTTTACTTAGTCTTTGCAATTGTAACAATAGAAGAAGTGATTAAGATTATATTAATTATACCAAGAATTTTATCTAAAAAATGGATAAAAAACATAACTTAGTTTTTTATAACAAAATGACCGCCAGCAAAGGAAATTCTCCCTTTAACTGGCGGTCATTATTTTCTATATCTATATACCAATTTCAACGATAATTTGTATACTAAATGTCATATTTTATATTTATTATTGTGATAATTGAAACAAGTCCCCATTGTACTTATTTTAAAAATCCTTTTAATATGGTTTCTTCTGCTTCTGCTTCTGTCAGCCCGAAAGTCATAAGCTTTACTAATTGTTCAGATGCAATCCTTCCAATTGCTGCTTCATGAATTAATTCAGCATCAGGGTGAAAAGCTGATACTTCTGGAGATGAAGACACATGGCCATTGTCCATAATAATTGAGTCACATTGTATATGTCCACGGCATTTGGCATATCCTCTCATACTCAAGTGAAAAACTTGATTGGAATGGCCTTGAACCACAGATCTAGAGATTATTTGAGCCGTAGAATTTTCACCTTTTAATTCAACTATTATGTTTGATTCTGCCTCTTGTTTATCCGATGTAAGAAGCCTCTCTGTGACAATAAGTTTAGCATCTTTACCCAAAACAACCGTTGTATCTCGTTTAGTCTTGTCCACTCCCTTAATTTGAATCATTTCAAGTTCAACAACTCCACCCTCTTCAACAGTTATAATAGTTACAGGATTTAAAACCCTATCTCCGCTCCCGTCGCCTTCACCGTAATGTTTTTCCACATATTTCATTTTTGCACCTTTTCGTACAAAAAATTCATGGACTCCATCGTGCTGAGCCTTACTGCTTCCTGAATTATGAATGCCGCAGCCCGCTATGATTTCCACATCAGAACCCTCACCTATTTCAAAGGTATTATATACCATATCGTTCATATCTTCGGATAAGATAACTGGAATATGAACACTCTCACCCTTGGTTCCCGGTTTAATTATTACGTCAATCCCCGGTTTATCAACTTTTGTTATAATATCTATGTTTGCGGTGGTATTACGACCCGCGCCTTCACCATTTTTTCTAATATTATACGCTCCCATTGGTGTTCCATGTAAACCTGCAACTTCTTCTAAAATCTTCTTATCAATTACATTCAGTGGCATTTGATTTCCCCCTTATTTCACAACTTTGACGGCAGCGACAACTACTATCTATCATTTTAATTTCATCTAAAACCTTTTGCTTATCAGTAATTTCACTAATTTTGCCCCCAGCTACCATAATCACCTGGTCGGCTAAGTTTAGAATTCTTTCCTGATGAGATATAATCACAATAGTAGTGTCGTATTTTTCATTTAAATTTACGAAGGTCTCTGTTAATTTTCTAAAACTCCATAAGTCGATACCTGCTTCCGGCTCATCAAATAGGACAACTTTTAATTCTCTAGCAAGTACACCTGCAATCTCCAAACGCTTTAACTCTCCACCAGAAAAGCTTGCATTGATCTCACGGTCTAAATAATCCTGAGCACATAGCCCTACGTCAAATAAAAGATCGCAAATATTCCTTTTACTTCCAACGCCTGCTGCTAATGTAAGCATATCACGAACTTTCATTCCCTTAAACCTGGCAGGTTGTTGCATGGCATAGCCAATGCCTAGTCTGGCTCTTTCTGTGATGCTCTTTTCACTAATATCTATACCATCCATCACTATTTTTCCAGTTGTCATCGGATATATTCCCATAATTGTCTTAGCAATGGAAGATTTTCCACCTCCATTAGGCCCTGTCATAACATAAATCTTTTTCTTATCCAAATTTAAATTTATCTCATTTAAAACTTGGACATTTCCATTCTCGCCTTCTAAATTAACACCTACATCTATTAATTCTAACATTACATTACCACCTTTATCCTTTTAGTTATTTATAAAATAGGATGTCCATTATCCGTTTCATACATCTTTTTTGATTGACCTTCTGCAATTTTCTAAACCTTAAGTTAATTATATTATTTGTTTTAGATTTGTCAACCAATATATTTTTAAATAAATCATTGAAAAAGACATGGAAACATCCTTTATTGTCTTCACACAACCTTATTTTCTTGATCTAGTTTTAGTTTCCAAATAGAATAAACAATTAGACCAATAAAGCAAAATAATGCACCTGATGCCATTGAATACTTAATGCTAATATCTGCCATTTTGCCAAAAATCAGATTAGTACCAATTGCTATAACATTCATAATACTTGAATAGACTGATAAAACTGTAGCACGACTAGAAATATTTACATGACGATTTTCAATATCCATTCTTATAGGTACAAAAAGTGATGCTGCTACCCTTAAAGTCAATATTCCCATCACAGAGATAATCGGTCCTGAAGATAATGCCAATATAGTACAAGCAAGACCTGCTGCTAAAAACAAAAGTATAACTGTAGCAGTTTCTCCTAAAAATTCTGAAATTCTATAAGAGTAAGCTGCCGACAAACCTGAAATTGTAACTAAAATGTATATGTAACCCATGTAATGCGGTTCAATACCTGAACGCAAATACTGTAGCTGATTTAGAAAAACTGTAATAGTTTGGTTGCTTTCTGCAAGGAGAGCAGCTGCAAATAGAAACATAATAAATGGTTTATCCCGTGCAATATTTGAAAAAATTAATTTCATTTGTTTATTAAATTGAATATGATGTACAGTCTTGGGTTTAACTTCATTAAGAAAAAGAGAAAGAAACAAAGCTATACCATAAGATATAATTGTAAGAAAAGCAGCTAGTCTATAATCATTAATTATAATAGCAGAGAATATTACTGAAGCACAAATCAATCCAGTTGTACCCATAGCTTCATATATTCCAAATACTTTCTTACAGTTTTTTTCATTTACCGATAAATACAAAAATGCTGAATCACAACCCGAAAGTCCGGACATAACTATTGATAAAATAAGTCTTTCCACAAGGAACAAGAAAAAGCCATCTGCCTTCCAAAATACTATCTTTGATATAAAGTAAAGAATATTACATATGATTATGGTTTTTTTATAACCTATTTTATCTGATACATAGCCCCATGGTACTTCAAGCATAATCATAACAAGTAAAGATATGCTTTCTATTAAAGTAATATCAAAAACAGAAAGTCCTTGAGCCTGACGATATAAAGTAGCTATTGGTCCATAGAATACCAAGCCTTGCAATAAAGCAATAGCATATAACAAGCGTATATTTATTTTACTATTATCCAATTTAAAATCCTCCAAATAAATTTTTGCATAACAAAAAAATTTATTATTGCCTAAAAATTATTTGGTTTTCAAATTGGACTATTCATATATACTACCCCTATCACTATTATTAGAAATGAGTTTCATTAATTATTTATATTTTACTACTAATAATACATTTATGGAAATACTATTTTCACAATATCTTGTAATTATTATGCGCATGTTTACTTCCATGTTTAAAATCTAATTTAAAGGACACAAATGCCCCTATGTCATAAATG
>JBGUET010000241.1:0-4335 GCA_041821225.1 Sedimentibacter sp. | reverse complement strand
CCCATCACTATTTGTATTCCAATACCCTATTTCAGTAGTAATTTTTTCTTTTTCATATTTTTCATTTAGGGTATATAAAGCATCATTCCCATTATCTAAGAAAAAATATTTGTAATTTTCCGTCTTATTAAACGATCCTTGTTTTACATCAGATGCAATTTTGTTTTTCTCATCATTTAAAATACTATAAAAACTATCTTCTTCGTTTCTATAAATTATTTCTCCTGTATTTTGATTCATGAAAAAATCCATATTCTTAGCATCATTAGCCACAAAATATTCCTCTCCATCAAGTTTAATACCATATAATTCACCTACTTCTTCATTCATTTCATTTTTAAACATTAATAATGAATTATCATCAAAAGATGGCAAAGAGTTAGTTGTAAAGGTGTTTTGTGAACATCCAGAAAGGATAAAAGCTAAAATTAAGAAAAGTGTCACTAAAGTAGATTTACGCATAATTATGTCTCCTTTTTTTGTAAAATAATAAAATAGGGATAATCACCTTAATTATCCCTATTTTAATTCACATCCCTTTAATTATATTCGAAAAAGACAGATAGGTCAACGAAAAATTAATTTTAATGCCATTAACATATAAATTTGGCTATTTTTGTGAATGTTTCATGTTTTACAACTATCCGACATAATTTCTAATTATTTACATAGAATCTGTCTTAAATAAAATATTGCCTTTTTGATTAAATTTTATTTTTCAAATCATTGAACTTATCTTCTACTTTATTTTTCATTTCTGCTGTTTTTTCTTCAGCCTGGTCTTTCATTTGTTCAGCTTTATTTTTTATTTCTGCTGTTTTTTCTTCAACCTGGTCTTTCATTTCTTCAGCCTTATTTTTCATTTCTGCTGTTTTTTCTTCAGCTATTTCTTTCATTTCTTCAGCTTTATTTTTCATTTCTAATGTTTTTTCTTCAGCATCGCCCTTTAACTCTTTTGCTTTGTCTTTCAACTCGTCCGTCTTTTCTTCTGTTTTTTCCTTTAACGAATCAAATGCCTTGCCGATATTTTTCATAAATTCGCCCATAATTAAACCTCCACTTTTTAGTTTAAAATAAATCAACACATAATATTCGAATTATTTTAATTTTCCTTTGCATCCATCATCTCCAATTATGTTATTTTTATTCGTCTTATTTGTTTTATTTTTATACCCGCAATAGTATATATTAAACATTATTAATCAACCCAAACTATGTAATTTATGCTAATTGAATTTTGATGCTGAAATAATTATCTCAGCAAATTTTAGTTAGATTTAAGTACTATCCTTATAAATATTGCAAATTACAAGTGTAAGTTAGACATTCTCAATAGACTAAGCGTGGGTCTTAGGCGGCATAAACTTTGTCTAAGAATGCCTCAAATAGTTCCTCTTACGTGGGGTAGCCAAGCTTTCAGCAAAGCCGTCCATTCAGTTTATCTGAAGAAACAATACTTTTGTAATCTACATACCTTTTATAACAAAATTATTTGAAATATATGTTAGGTATTATAATTGTTACTTGACCTCCACCAGTAAGGGATGAATTGGCAATTTCAAGTATTCCGCCATGCAGCTTTATGATTCCTTCAGCAATGAATAATCCTATTCCATAGTGAACTTTAGACGCTCGGCTTCTGTCCCCCATATAAAATTGTTTTGTGGCTGATTCGATATCTTCACTTGAAAACCCTTTACCGCTGTCCGTTATAATAAAGCTGATCTTGTCGTTTATATAATTAGCCTCAAAATAAATCTTACCGTTTTTTGGGGAGTAGTCGACGGCATTTGATATAACATTCATAATGGCACGGTAAAGTAGATCCGGATCAATTACAATTTCTTCAGGAACGTCAATATTAGTAATTTCAATTCCAAGACTTTTTGTGTTTGCAAGTGCCTCAAGTTGGCTGTGTATTATGTCAATAAAATTCTGGGTGTTTGTCCTTTCTATTTTTAAAGAAAGTGCCTTTTCAGAATTGGAAATTTCCATTAAAGTTTTAATGTACTGATCTATTTGTCCAGTGTTTTTAGAAATATAATTTATATATTCTCGCTGTTCCTTACTTAATGTAGTATCTGACAACAATTCCGTATTTCCTTTGATAATGGTCAATGGAGTTTTAAGATCGTGTGCAAGAGCTGAAATCTGCTCCTTCTTTGTTTGTTCAAGATTCCATTGCTGTTCTAAAGAGTGCTTTAATTCTGATTTCATTTCAGACAAAGAAAGTATGACATCATCGAACTCCTTAATTCCAGAATAGGTTACACTAAAATCCAAGTTTTTATCTCTAATATTATTTGTTGCTGAAATCAAAACTCCTAATCGCCTGTTTAGGATTTTAGCATAAGCAGCTGATGTAAAAAAAATAGCGACAATAAATAAAAAAATAAATAGTATAACGAACAGTTTCTGAACACTTGGAAAATGCTGCTGCAGGAATACCGAACTATACCGCATGCCAATAAAATATTGCAGAACACACACTCCGTCCTGCCGCCTAATTACATAATAATTTTTGATACTTCCATTGCTTTGATAATTTCCCTGTGTATATTCTTGAGCTTCCGCTACATCCTGAATGTTCAAATTTGTTTTAATCAAATTATAGTTTTTATCGAACACCACATAATTGCATCCAACCGGAATCATGTCCTCAGTAATAGTCTTCACAGATTCGAGCGTTGTTTTTGCCTGCTGGGCGAGAGTTTCACTATAATTAGCTGGTAAAAGCAACTGCCCTTTAAAGCATATTGCTACTATCCCCACAAAAATGACAAATGTACCTACAAATACAAGGCACAATGTAAGCAGATATCTAAGAAAAACCGTCTTTAAAGTTATTTTACCTTCTTTTATGCCCATTTATAACCAATCCCCCAAACCGTTTCAATAGGCGAAATTCCAAAAAAGCCAAGCTTTCCGCGAATGTTTTTGATATGCTCCGTAATAGTAGAACTGTCGCTTTCTCCGTCATAACCATATACTTTATCGTAGATTTTTCCCTTGGAAAAAACTTGCCCCTTATTTTGTGCAAGAAATTCACATATCAGATACTCACTTTTTGTGAGATTAACTTTTTCTTCATTCACGATGATTTCTTTTCCAGTCAAATTAAACTTTACACCCGATACACATAAAACACTGCGTTTTTCTCTGTTCTCTCTGCGCAGATGCGCATTAACTCTTGCACGAAGTTCACCCATGCTAAAGGGCTTTGTAATATAATCATCGGCACCGATTCCCAAGCCGAACATAATGTCGTTTTCCAGTGATTTTGCAGTTAGAAACAGAATAGGGCAGTCTACAACATCCCTTATTTGCTTGCACAGCTCGAATCCGTCAACTTCCGGCATCATTACATCTAATAATATAATGTCATAATTTGCATATTCGTTCAGTGAAATCACTTTGGCATCAGCCTTGGTAATAACATCATGGTTGTCTTTAGCAAGAATATTCCGGACAAGTGATAAGATATCCGACTCATCATCTATCACCAGTATTTTAGCCATAGTACCACTCCTTTCTTCATATATCAGCAAACAGTATACCTAAAAAACATGAATATATCAAATGAAGACATCCTATTCTAATCTAATTTCAGTATAGGATGTCTTCATAAGGGTTCTATAAGGAAAAGGAAAATATTTTTTACTCTTTAATAACTGCTTTCCTATACTTTTCATTCACAACAACCGCAATGGTTTTATCTGAATCAGTATCTTTAATGCTGTATACCCAGCCAAAATTTAAATCTATTCGTTTTTGATCTGACCCATCAGGGAGAACATAGATTTTCATCAGCTCTTCTTTATAAAGTATTTTATTGTTTTCATCAATAGTAACACGCTGTGAAACCTTTCCTACCGGAGTGTCAAGATCCTCAGGTTTAATGGCATCTTCCATAATCTGATATGTCTTGCCATCATAAGAAATCTCTTTAAAATTCTCTTTATTTAAATCATATACTGGTAAGGTTTTATCAATTTCAGTATTCTTTTTTGCATTGTTAACCAACTGACCCACACTGGAGCATCCAAAAAAACCAACACAACCGACAATTAAAACTAAAACCACTGTTAAAATAAATATCTTTTTCTTTATAATAAATTTACTCATAAGATTTTCTGCCTTCCCATCTGCTAAACCAAACAATGCTGGCTATTAACACGATGATAGTACCTGTAATGACGGCACTGATTCCTTTACTGACCTGTTCCGCAAAAAATTCCGAAGGATTTATGCCTGACGGCAGTTGAAAATCTCTGATGAATACCTCCGGAAGCTGTGAAAGCCGAGCCGCCCATGTCCAAGGGATGAATTGCCAAG
>JBGUET010000240.1:0-4343 GCA_041821225.1 Sedimentibacter sp. | reverse complement strand
CTACTGAATAATCTCAACTATAACTCTTTTATTTTCTTTTGTTGCAGCTGCTTTAACTACAGTTCTTATAGCCTTTGCAATTCTGCCTTGTTTTCCGATTACTTTACCCATGTCATCAGGAGCAACTTTTAATTCTATTATCAGTGATTGACTACCTTCAACTTCATTGACTGTAACAAGATCTGGATTATCAACTAGTAATTTTGCTATATATTCAACTAATTCACCCATAATATCACCTCTTATTTATTTTCATCTCTTTTTTCATAAATACCGTTAGTTTTAAATAACATACTAACTGTTTCAGTAGGTTTTGCGCCATTATTTAACCATTTTATAGCACTTTCCCCATTGATTTTAACTTCTTTTGGTTCAACTACTGGATTGTAATATCCGATTTCTTCAATAAAACGTCCATCTCTTGGAGAACGTGAATCTGCTACTACTATTCTGTAAAAAGGTTTCTTTTTAGAACCCATTCTTTTTAATCTTATTTTAACTGACATATTGTCACCTCCTTGTTATAATGTGTGGGTACACACCTCTACTAATAAGTTATCCTCTGCGGTCAGAGGAATGTCCCCTTTGTATTATATATGAAAAAGGAAAATCCTTAATTCAACAATTATTATATGTTTCGAAGTCTCGTTCACCCATTTATTTACTACTTAAGTCGCATGAATTTAACAGTTTCATGCACAAATTAGGTCGATTCGCACGGGACTTGTTGCCAATGATTTAACGATATTTTTCAGAAATATCACTCTAAAAACTGTGTTATGGCATCTTAAAATGGCATTTTGAATTTTCCCATACCACCCAAGCCTTTTTTCTTGCCCATTGTTTTCCCCATTGAAGAGAATTTTTTCATCATTTTTTTCATGTCATCATATTGTTTCAGTAACTGATTTACTTTCTGAACTGAAGTTCCGCTACCTGCAGCAATTCTTTTTCTTCTACTTCCATTTATTATTGATGGCGTTGTTCTTTCTTTTTTAGTCATAGACTGGATTATAGCTTCAGTAAAAACCAGTCCTTTCTCATCAACCTTTAAACCTTTTAATTGTTTATTACCACTAAACCCAGGAATCATTTCTAACAATTCATCTAATGGTCCCAAATTTTTCATTTGCTGCAACTGAGATAAAAAGTCTTCCAGATTGAAATCCTGTGTTTTTAATTTTTTTTGGAGTTCAATGGATTGCTTCTCATCAAAAGCACCTTGAGCCTTTTCAATTATAGAAAGCATATCACCCATTCCCAGGATTCTAGAAGCCATCCTATCTGGATGGAACGTTTCAAGTTGATCCATTTTCTCTCCTACAGACAAGAATTTAATAGGTTTTTCCACAATATTTCTTATTGAAAGAGCAGCTCCACCTCTTGCGTCACCATCAACTTTAGTAAGTATAACCCCAGTAATATCCAAGTATTTATTAAATGTTTCTGCTACTTTTACTGAATCTTGACCAGTCATAGCGTCTAGTACAAGCAATATTTCATCCGGTTTAACAGTTTCTTTAATTTGTACAAGTTCTTCCATAAGTTGTTCGTCAATGTGAAGGCGACCAGCTGTATCAATTATTACAACATCATTTCCATGTTTCATAGCATGTTTCATAGCTTCTTTTACTATAATAACAGGATTAACTTTATCTCCCATAGAAAAGACAGGAACATCTACACTTTCCCCAACAACTTCCAACTGTTTGATTGCAGCTGGTCTATAAATGTCACAGGCTACTAAAAGTGGCCTCTTACCATCTTTTTTAAGCTTCTTAGCAAGTTTTCCAGTTGCAGTAGTTTTCCCTGCTCCTTGAAGACCACACATTAAAAAGTATGTTACATCATTTGAGTTAAATTTAAGCTTACTCTCTCCTTGACCCATTATATTAACAAGTTCTTCTTGAACAATTTTAACAACATGCTGTCCAGGTGTAAGACTTTCCATTACTTCAGCACCAAGGGATCTCTCTTTTACATTGCTAATAAATGTCTTAACAACTTTGTAATTAACATCAGCTTCCAACAAGGACATTTTAACTTCCTTCATTGCAAGGTCAATGTCATTCTCTGACAGTCTACCCTTACCTTTTAGCTTTTGTAACGCATTTTGGAGTTTATCAGATAAATTCTCAAACATTCGATTCTACCCTTCGTTTATTATTTTTCCAGCTTCAATTTTTATATTTTCAATTATATCTTTGTATTTTTCCTCCTTAATGCTTGAAGAAAGCATTAATATGTTTTCGGCAGCCTTGCTATATCTTTCATATTTGTAATGAAGTTTAATTTTATCTTCATACTCCTGCAAGCTTTTTTCTGCCCTTTTCAATGCATCATGGACACCTTGTCTGCTGATATTCATCTCCTCAGCTATTTCTGACAAACTATAGTCCTGATTATAATACATATCTATTATATTTGACTGATTGTCTTTAAGCAAATCTCCATAATAATCAAATAGGATACTATATTTAAAATTTTTCTCTAACATATATCCACCTACTGTAAAGTATATCGCTTGACAGTGAATTCTACCTTATATTAAGAGCATTGTCAATACTTTTTTAATTTTTTTTTACAAAAAACTATTCAAATATTGCATTTACAAAATCTTCTGCATTGAAGTCTTGTAAATCATCTATTTTTTCTCCAACTCCAATGTATTTAATTGGAATTTTAAGTTCATTTACAATTGGGAAGGCAATACCACCCTTTGCAGTACCATCTAATTTTGTAAGTATAAGCCCATTAATATTGCATGTTTCACTGAAAAGTTTAGCCTGGATAATTCCATTTTGTCCTGTTGTAGCATCTATTACCAAGTATACGTCAATATGAGCTTCACTAAATTCTTTATCAAGAATTTTGAAGATTTTACTTAATTCATTCATTAAATTTTTCTTGTTGTGGAGTCTTCCCGCTGTATCACATATTAATACATCACTTTTCCTCGCTTTTGCTGCTTGGATTGCGTCGAAAATTACTGATGCAGGGTCAGATCCTTGCTCAGAAGCAATAATTTCAACATCTGCTCTTGTGCACCATTCTTTTAACTGCTCAACTGCAGCTGCTCTGAAAGTATCTGCTGCAGCTACAATAACCCTTTTTCCTGATTCTTTTAACGTGTATGCAATTTTACCTATAGACGTAGTTTTTCCTACACCATTTACTCCAACAATTAGAATTACTCTTTGCTGATTTTCGACTATAACTTCAGCTTCGTGCTCTTCAAGCATATTTATCAAATATTTTTTAATTAAATTTTTAATTTCTGAAGTATCTTCAATTTTGTTTTTTCTCGTTTCCCCTTTTATATATTCAATAATGGCCATAGTTGTTTCATAACCCATGTCAGAAGTTATTAATATTTCCTCTAATTCTTCAAGAAATTCTTCATCAATTTTTTTATGCTGAAAAATAATGTTTTCTATTTGGTCAGTTAAGTTTTTTTTTGTTTTAGAGAGTCCGTCCTTTAATTTTGCAAAAAACCCTTTTTTTTCTTTATCCATATTATAAAACTCCTCCTATTATTTGTAACAGGAGGGTACAATACCCTCCCCTCCAATTAATTACTTATTATTTTTAAATTGCATCTGAAAGTTTTAGTGAAACAAGCTTTGTTACTCCTTTTTCTTCCATAGTAGCTCCGTAAAGCGTGTCAGCATATTCCATGGTTCCTTTTCTGTGAGTTATTACAATAAACTGAGTTTCTTTTGAGAATTCCCTCAAATACTGGGAGAACCTACTTATATTAACATCATCTAACGCTGCTTCTATTTCATCAAGTATGCAAAAAGGCGTTGGTTTTGTTTTTAGAATTGCAAACAATAGGGCTATTGCAGTTAATGCTTTTTCTCCTCCTGATAAAAGTGTTATTTTACTTAATTTTTTTCCAGGAGGTTGCACTGCAATTTCAATGTTACTTTTTAATGCATCTGTTTCATCTTCTAAGTAAACATCACCACTTCCACCATTGAAAAGTTTTTTAAAAACTTCATTAAATTGTAATCTTATGCTAGCAAATTCTTCCACAAATTTATCTCTCATTTGAATTTCAAGTTCTTTAATAACTTCATTCAACTGGTTTTTTGCATCAATTAAATCCTTTTGTTGTTTATTTAGAAAATCATATCTTTCTTTAACTTCCTCGTACTCTTCAATAGAATCCAAGTTAATGTTCCCAAGTTCTTTGATTGTTTTCTTACATGAATTAACTTCACTATATAATTTTGTTTGACTAATGCTATCATCTTTATACTTAAGAGCCATTGCATAACTCAATTCATAGTCTTCCCAAAGTTTCGAAGAAATTTCTTCAACTTTTGAAATTTCTCTTT
>JBGUET010000239.1:0-4375 GCA_041821225.1 Sedimentibacter sp. | reverse complement strand
GTCTCACTTAATGGCACATATTTCCCTTCCATTCCCGTGAAATTTACAGCAACATTAAATGGTTGAGATAAAAATTTTTGTATTTTTCTTGCACGATATACCGCTAATTTATCTTCTTCATCTAATTCTTCCATACCCAGAATTGCTATAATATCTTGTAACTCTTTGTACTTTTGTAACAATTCCTGAGTCTTTCTAGCAACTTCATAATGTTCTTCTCCAACAACATCTGGTTCAAGAATTCTTGATGTTGATTCTAGTGGATCAACTGCAGGATAAAGTCCCTGTTCAACTATTTTCCTTGATAAAACTGTTGTTGCGTCCAAATGGGCAAATGTATTTGCTGGTGCTGGGTCAGTTAAGTCGTCAGCTGGGACATATACTGCCTGCACTGAAGTAATTGATCCATTCTTAGTAGATGTAATTCTTTCTTGAAGTTCACCAACTTCATTTGCCAATGTTGGCTGATAACCAACTGCTGAAGGCATACGTCCTAAAAGTGCTGAAACTTCTGATCCCGCTTGTACAAAACGAAATATATTATCAATAAACAGAAGTACGTCTTGCTTTGCTTCATCTCTAAAATATTCAGCCATAGTAAGACCTGTCTGTGCAACTCTCATACGCGATCCAGGTGGTTCATTCATTTGACCAAATACTAGAGCAGTTTTTTCAATAACACCAGATTCCTTCATTTCCATCCAAAGGTCATTTCCTTCACGAGATCTTTCGCCAACCCCTGTGAAAATAGAATATCCTCCATGTTCTGTAGCGATGTTTCTAATAAGCTCTTGAATAAGAACTGTTTTTCCAACGCCTGCTCCACCGAACAAGCCTATTTTTCCACCTTTTGCATAAGGAGCCAATAAATCTATTACTTTAATACCTGTTTCTAATATTTCTACAACTGGCTTTTGGTCTTCAAATGTTGGTGGAGCTCTATGAATCTTCCACTGTTCTTCTCCTACAACCGTTTCACCACCATCAATTACTTCTCCTAATACATTAAACATTCTGCCTAATGTCTGCTTACCAACAGGAACTTTAATACATGAACCTGTAGCAACCACTTCCATTCCTTTTGTTAATCCTTCGCTTGATGCTAGCATAATACAACGAACTATATTATTTCCTAGATGTCCTGCAACTTCCATGACAAGTCTCTTGTCTTCATTAACAATTTCAAGAGCATCTTTTATCATAGGAAGCATTCCATTTTCAAATTCTACATCCACAACTGGTCCAAGGACCTGTACTATTTTTCCATTTTCCATATATATATATTTCTTGCACAATTGTGTAGAAATCCCCTTCCTTTACTTATTTAAACTACTAGCTCCGCTTACTATTTCAGTTATTTCCTGTGTAATAGCTGACTGTCTCGCACGGTTATACTTTAAGTTTAAGTCTTTTAACATATCTTTTGCACTAGTTGTTGCAGCTTCCATCGCTATCATTCTTGAACTCTGTTCGCTTGAAAAAGCCTCAATCAATACACTAAATATAATACCTTTAATATAGTTAGGCACTAAATGGTTCATAACCTCTTTTGGTGATGGAAGAAAAGATGCATGAACATATCCAGCCTTTCTTCTTTCGAATTTCTTTCTTTCAACAGGTAAAATTTGAAGAACTTGAGGTTCAACCTTCATTGAAGTTATCATCTTGGTATATATAACATATACCTCATCTAACTCTCGCTTTTCATATAGGTCAATAACAGTTTCTGTAATTTCCCTAGCGCGATACATTGATGGATTCTGAGCTGTATATAAGAATTCATGATCTATAGGAATATTTTTTCCCATGAAATAATGTCTTCCTACCTGACCAACTACAAAAATCTGATTTTTTATTCCCTTTGATATTTCTTCCTCAGCTAGCTTTATTACATTGTGATTATATGCTCCTGCTAATCCCTTATCAGCTGTAATCACAATATATCCTCTTTTTCTGTCTTCATACTTAATTTCTTCTCTTTTGTTAAAAAAAACTTGCTGTACATGAGGAGCACGAAGTAAAATATCATATATTGTCGACTGCATTTTTTCAAAATATGGCGCTGTATCAAGAAGACTTTTTCTCGCCTTTTTCATTTTAGAGGATGATATCAAATACATGGCATTTGTAATTTTCATAATATCTTTTATACTTTTCATTCGTGAATGAATTTCTTTCATATTTGCCATATTATCACCTACTTTTTAAATTTTATAGTTATATCTACAATTTGGCGAATAAGTTCATCCGATAGTACCTTTGCCGTATTTATTTCTTCTATTATATTCTGATGTCTATCTTCAAAATGATCCATTAGATTTTTTCTAAATGTTTTTATTTCTTTTACCGGTATATCTAACAATAATTTATTGTTTGACACACATAAAAGAATAACTTGCTCATATAATGGTATGGGTTTAGAAAGAGGTTGTTTTAATAACTCAACTAATCTGTGTCCATGATCTAAAAGATCCTTGGTAGATTTATCTAATTCTGAACTAAACTGAGTAAAAACTTCCATTTCCCTAAATTGCGCTAAATCAATACGTAGACTGCCAGAAGCTTTCTTCATGGCTTTAGTCTGTGCCGCACCACCAACACGAGATACTGAAAGTCCAACATTAACTGCTGGGCGAATTCCTGCAAAGAACAATTCACTTTCTAAAAATATCTGTCCATCAGTAATTGAAATAACATTAGTAGGTATATATGCAGAAACATCCCCTGCTAAGGTTTCAATAATTGGTAAGGCTGTTATAGAACCGCCCCCATGAATATCATCTAGTCTACAAGAACGTTCTAACAGTCGTGAATGAAGATAGAAAACATCTCCAGGGTATGCTTCACGACCTGGTGGCCTTTTTAAGAGTAAAGACATTGTTCTATATGCCACAGCATGTTTAGACAAGTCATCATATACAATCAAAACATCCTTACCTTGCTTCATAAAATATTCAGCCATTGCTGTGCCTGAGTATGGAGCTATATACTGTATAGGTGCTAAATCACTAGCAAATGCACTAACAACAATAGAGTATTCCATTGCTCCATGCTTGGTTAAAGTTGAAACAATTTTTGCAACAGTAGATGCTTTTTGACCAATTGCTACATAAATACATATTACATCTTGACCTTTTTGATTAAGAATTGTATCTAATGCAATAGAAGTTTTTCCTGTCTGTCTGTCCCCAATTATAAGTTCACGTTGACCTCTACCTATAGGAAACATTGAATCTATGGCAATTATTCCTGTTTGAAGAGGAACAGTAACAGATTTTCTCGCAACAACACCAGGAGCTTCATTTTCAATAGGTAAATATTCATCCGCTTCTATAGTTCCTTTTCCGTCAATAGGACTTCCCAAAGCATCTACTACTCTTCCAAGAAGTGCGCTGGAAACAGGAACACCTGCTTTTTTACCTGTTCTAATTACTTTAGAGCCTTCTTTCAATCCATAATCTGAACCTAGTAAAACTACGCCGATTGTTTTCATTTCTAGATTTTGAACAATCCCACGCACCCCAGTTTCAAATTCAACAAATTCTCCATACATGGCATTTTCCATTCCATATATAGTAGCAATTCCATCACTAATTTGAATTATTGTTCCTGTTTCATTAACAATTGTTTTTATATCATAATTTTCTATTTCATTTTTAAGTACAGAAATTATTTCATTTTGTTTTATAATGCTCAAATTTTCACCTCCAAACAAGAGTCTTATGTAAACTTGAAAGAGTACCTTTTATACTTTTATCGTACTCAATATCATCAACTGTTAAAATAAAACCGCCAATCAATGAAGCATCCTCTTTAAGTTCTAGTAAAACACCTGTTTTATTATATTTATTAGATACAAATTCTTTTATTTTTTTTATTTGATTGTCAGCTGGTTTTATTACATATGCAAGTGTCGCTTTAATTATTTTTTTACTTTCTAAAACAATACCTTCATACATATAAAATATCTGACCTACGGTATCTATAAAATTATTGTCACATACAATCTTTAAAAAGCTTCTTATTTCCTTGTCAAAAATAGTATCAATGACTGCATGTTTTTCATTTTTCTTGATAGATGGATTAGAAAGAGCATCCAACAATTCTCTGTTTTTCAAAATACACTTAGTATCATTTACAATTTCATCTGGTATATTTAGAATAAATAAAACTTTTGCATAATTCATAGCGCGCTGTGTCATTTACCAGCACCTACTTCTGTTAAGAAATCATTAATTAACTGAGTATTTGCACTTTCATCTATATTCTTCTGTATCAATTTAGCTGCAATACTCATTGCAATACCAGCTACTTCTGATTGAACATTTTTCATGGATGTATTTCTTTCAATCTCTATCAATTTATTTGCTTCTAC
>JBGUET010000238.1:0-4376 GCA_041821225.1 Sedimentibacter sp. | reverse complement strand
ATCTATTTGTTCTGGGTCAGTTCCCAAAATAGGTATGTTTTTTTCCTTAAAGAAATTTGCTAACTTAATGGCTGTTTGCCCACCAAATTGAAGGATTACTCCATTTGGTTTTTCTTTTTCAACAATATTTAACACATCTTCTTCTGTCAATGGTTCAAAATATAATTTGTCTGCTATATCGAAATCCGTGCTTACAGTTTCAGGGTTATTGTTAACAATAATTGTTTCTATCCCACATTTTGTAAGGGCAAATATACTGTGAACTGAACAGTAGTCAAATTCAACCCCTTGACCTATCCTTATAGGTCCTGAACCAATAACAAGAATTTTTCTTTTGTCAGATGTTACTACCTCATCAAATTCATCATAAGTTGAATAATAGTATGGAGATACAGCTTCAAACTCGCCACCACAAGTATCAACCATTTTATACACTGCTTTTATATTGTAGTTCATTCTTAAATTGTAAATTTCACCTGGTGTAGCCTTAATAAAATCTGCAATTCCTTTATCCGAAAAGCCCATTTTTTTAAGTTTTTTTAACCATTCTGCATCAAGTTCTTCTATATTAGCACTTCTGAGAAGTTCTTCCTCTTCAACAATATTTAATATTTTATGAAGGAAAAATTTATCAACTCCTGTTAGTTCAGCAATTTTACCAATTCTGTAACCTCTTCTCATTAGCTCAGCAAGGTAAAAAAGTCTTTCATCATCTGGTGTTTGAATTCTAGCCTTAAGTTCAACTAAACTTTTATCCGCAGCTTTTTTGCTAAATAGAGTGTACTGTTTGATTTCTAATGAACGAACCGCTTTAAGCAGTGCTGCTTCAAAGTTATTACCAATAGCCATTACTTCTCCAGTTGCCATCATTTTTGTACCCAGGCTTCTTTTAGCTTTAAAGAATTTATCAAAAGGCCATTTAGGTATTTTCAATACCACATAGTCTAATGTAGGCTCAAAGGCAGCAGAAGTTTTGCCAGTTACAGCATTTTTTATTTCATCGAGATTGTATCCAAGTGCAATTTTTGTAGCTACTTTTGCAATTGGATACCCTGTTGCTTTTGATGCTAAAGCTGATGAACGGCTAACCCTTGGATTTATTTCTATTATTGCATATTCAAAGCTGTTTGGATTAAGAGCAAGCTGTACATTGCAGCCACCTTCAATTCCTATTGCATCTATTATTTTAATAGAAGAAGTTCTAAGCATTTGATATTCCACATCCGAAAGAGTTTGAGAAGGAGCAACAACTATGCTATCTCCTGTATGAACCCCAACAGGGTCGAAGTTTTCCATGTTACAAATAGTAATACATGTTCCAATTTTATCTCTCATTACTTCATATTCTATTTCTTTCCAACCTTTAATACTTTTTTCTATAAGAACCTGGTTGTTCATGCTAAGTTGTAAGCCTGCCGCTAATATATCAGTTAGTTCTTCTTCATCATTAGCAATTCCTCCCCCAGTTCCACCCAATGTGTATGCAGGCCTTATGATTATAGGATATCCAATTCTAGCAGCAATCTTTTTGCCCGTTTCTACATCTGTAACAATTTCTGAATCAACTATAGGTTCCCCTATTTTATTCATCATATCTTTGAACAATTCTCTATCTTCACCTATTTTAATGGATTCAACACTTGTTCCAATGACTCTTACGTTATATTTGTCCAATATACCTTTATCAAAGAGTTCCACAGTCAAATTCAGTCCTGTCTGACCTCCCATACCTGCAATAACACTATCTGGTCTTTCTTTAATAATTATTTTCTCTACATATTCAACAGTCAAAGGTTCTATGTATACTTTGTCTGCAATATCTGCATCAGTCATTATTGTTGCAGGGTTGGAGTTTATTAAAACAGTTTCAACTCCTTCTTCTCTTAATGCTCTGCAACACTGAGTACCTGAATAATCAAATTCTGCTGCCTGACCAATTATTATTGGCCCTGAGCCTATTACCAATACTTTTTTTATGCTTTTATCTAGACTCATATCTGTTCTCCTTTATATAAATTAATGAAGTCATCGAAAATGATGTTTGAATCATGTGGTCCTGGACATGCTTCAGGATGGTACTGAACTCCCATAACAGGAAGTGTTTTATGTCTAAGCCCTTCCACAGTTCCATCATTTATATTTATATGGGTTACTTCCAATACATTTGTCAATGAACCTGGTTTTACCACATAGCCGTGATTTTGAGAAGTAATTGTAACTTTACCTGTTTCTAAATTTTTAACTGGATGATTGCAACCCCTGTGTCCAAACTTCATTTTTTCAGTTTCAGCTCCCAGTGCCAATGCAATAATTTGAACTCCTAGGCAAATTCCAGCCACAGGCAATTTTCCTATTAATGCTTTAACTGTTTCTATTATATCTGGCAAATCAGTTGGATCTCCAGGTCCGTTAGATAAGAATATTCCATCGAAATTATATTTCAATATTTCTTCTTTGCTAGTATGGGCAGGCAAAACAGTAAGCTTGCAGCCCTTATTAACAAAAGAATTCAAAATATTTGTTTTAATACCGCAATCAATAACACCAACATGCAAATTTCCTTTTCCAATAGTATAAACTTCTTTAGGTGTTACCATATCTACCGCATTTTTATTTGAGAAATCATTGAATTTATTTGTTATTTCTTCATCGCTTAAATTCTTAGTAGTTATAATTCCTTTCATAGTACCCGCGTCTCGAAGAATTTTTGTTAATTGTCTTGTATCAATTCCTTCGATTCCCATGATGTTATTATTCTTCAAGTAAATATCTAAATCAATTTCACATCTGAAGTTATTTGGAACTTTGCAAGCCTCTCTAACTATAAATCCTTTAACTTTGGGAGCTAAAGATTGTGAATCATCTAAATTTGTCCCGTAGTTTCCTATTAGAGGATATGTCATTGTTACTATCTGCCCATAATAAGATGGGTCAGTTAATATTTCCTGATACCCAGTCATTCCAGTATTAAATACTACCTCACCTACTGTTTCAGATATTTTTCCAAAACATTCGCCCTCAAATACAGTCTTGTTTTCTAGTATTAACTTTCCTTTCATATTTTCCTCCAACATTATCATATTTATTAAAAACCTGCATATACAAAAAAATAGCTGCTCACTTTTAGCAATAGTGAATGCAGCCATTTGTAATAAATAAATTATAAATAGTACTATCTATGGTAGAAAACTGTTTATTAATCAATTCGCACTTATTTTTATTATTCATATTTGCACCCCCAACTTTATCTATAAAAAAATAACACAAGTCAAAGAGTTTGTCAATATGTATTTTTAAAAAACTTTTAGAATATTTTTAAATTGTGTAAATTTAAGTAATTTGGATAAATCAATGCATTCCCATAAATTATTGTTAAATTTAATGTTTGTTTCTGAAATAATATCCAACACCCCATTTGGTGAGAATATATTCGTAGTTTTTATCTTTACTTTCTATTTTTTCCCTTAATCTTCTAACATGAACATCCACCGTTCTCAAATCACCAAAATATTCATAACCCCAAATAATTTCCAAAAGTTCTTCCCTTGAAAATACTTTTCCTGGATTCGTAGCCAGTAAAAGCAATAAATCGAATTCCTTTGCAGTCAAGTTTATTTCCTGCCCATGATGGCTTACTTTTCTTCCTAATGCATTAATTATAAAATCATCAACCATTATGGTTTGTTCATTTGACCTTTGATTAATACCTTTTGTTCTTCTAAGTATGGCTTTTATCCTGGCTTTAAGTTCTAAAATATTAAAAGGCTTGGTCACATAGTCGTCTGCTCCATATTCCAAACTTAAAATTTTATTCATGTCTTCATTGTTTGCTGTTAAAATCAGTAATGGAGTGTTGGTTAATTCTCTAATTTTTTGACAAACTTCCAATCCATCCATTTCAGGTATAATCAAATCAAGTAATATTATATCATACTCACTTAAAGCAATTTTTCTCAATGCATCATTGCCATCAAGAGCTGATTCAACTTCATAATTATCTTGCTCTAAGCTATACTTGAGCCCTTTAATCAATAAAAGCTCATCATCTACGATCAATACTTTCATTTGTTACACTCCTTAAATTAGTTTGTTACAAAAATTAAACTTTTACTAATATTACATTGAATTATAAAAAATGTCAAGGAAAATATTAAATTTTAGTCAAATCTATAAATGCAAAAACTAAAATAGGATTCTGTCATTTCCAACCCTCTTAGTTACTTTAATCATATCAAAATATTCAAGAAGTCCAATTGCATTTTTGCGATTTGTATTCAACAAATCTCTGTACTCAGCTGCAGCTATTTTATTGTTTTGAATTATGTAATTTATTAAAATAGCTTTTGCTTCATTATAAATGTCAATTTTTGTTAAGC
>JBGUET010000237.1:0-4383 GCA_041821225.1 Sedimentibacter sp. | reverse complement strand
CTCTTCTACACGTACTATCCTGCCATTGAAAGGAATAGTCACCTCAACTTTATGTATTTTTTTTTCGATGCTTAGAACTACCTTAGCTTCTACATCCTGTTGAAAAAATTTGTCAAGCCTCACTATTTTTTTAATTGCAACCTCTTTTAATGCTTCTGTAAGTTGGATGTTTTTGCCATAAATAGATATATTCATGCAATCAGCCCCTTTCAAGTTATTTATTATTAATATACTTAAATATTACCCAAATATGAAACAAATAAACATTATTTATAAATTATTTAGTTTTTATAGTAAAATAAAAAAAAAGATGCTCTCACATCTTATATAACATACCTATTCAACACTGTATGCTGGTTGTTTTTTATGATAAACTATGTTCTTTAAATTTGAAGCATATTCGAAAACTGCAACATACTTATCAACATAAGTTACTATCCATGCTTCCCTTGATTTTGGAACTCCAAATGGAAACATGTGGCCTTTTATAATATTTTCTTCCTTTTCATTTAGGTCAAAATATTTGTTGGCGTTGTTAAAGGCTATTATGGGATGATTAATTGCATGTTTTATTGAATCAGAGATTAATCTAAGACTATGGCGTTTTTTGAATTTATATAAAAAGAAATCATGGAGCAATGCTCCTCTAATTGTTGCTTCCCAATCTAAATTATGCTTATATGCCATATGATAAGCATAAAATGCAACTTTTACGGAATGTTCATAAACACTTTTATCATGATGTTTAATATTTCTCATTTGTTGGTATTCTTCATGTTCAATGATTGGTTTTGCAACTTCCATAAATCTAATATCTGAATATATCATTGTACCATCCTTTTAGTTATGAATTTTCACTGGATGTCATATCTCTTTTACTGCTATTATACTGCTTGAATTTACAATACTTCTATATACTATTACGAAACATACAAAAATGCAAGTTAAAATTCAATTAAAAATATGTCGTGTTTTGATAAAAATCAAATAAAATAATATCAAAATGAGTTTCCAACAATTATTTATAAAAACATAGCCGCTAATATAGCGACTATGTTTATTCTGGATTATTTTTATCTGTATTGAGTTCCAATGTATGATGTAGGATTAACTACTGAACCGTATTTTCTCACTTCAAAATGTAAATGAGGGCCTGTGGCTACTCCTGTTGAGCCTACTGCCGCAATTGCTTTTCCTTGATAAACTTTTTCACCAACTGATACGTATATTTTACTGCAGTGACCATATCTTGTTGTGAATCCACCGCCGTGATCTATTTCAACTAAGTTGCCGTAACTTCCTGACCATCCTGCAAATGTTACAACCCCACCGTCTGCTGCTTGTATAGTTGAACCTGCATCTTTGGCAAAATCTGTACCTAAGTGGAAACCTCCGCTTCTAGAGCCGAATGGTGACGATATATATGAACCTGGAAGAGGATTAATGAAATATCCTGTTCCCTTTTTAGGTGGTGGATCCTGAGTACCTGTAGTAACTATTTCTGTTGTAGGCTCAGATATTACCGATTCCGATAAAGTTTCCTTGGCAATTTGAATGCCGTTTTGTTCTGTTACTAATGATTCTATTTCTGAAACACCATATTCTCCTGAACGATCAACAACTTGCTCGTCATTGTACATATATGATACATACTGATATTCAGTTTCAAAAGCTTTCTTTTCTTCTTGAACTACTTTTCTCGCAACCTGTACATTTATAAATGGTTTTGGAACTATTAAGTTTAATTCCTCACCAATTTGTATGTTTTCTGAATCTGATGAAGGATTTGCTGATATTAAATCGTCAAGGGACATATTGTAATATTCTGCAATAGTCCAATAGGTGTCTCCTTGTTCTACTGTATATTTTTGTTCTTCATCTGTACCTTTAACTATGTAATTAATCAATTCTTCATCAGTTTTAATTTCTGTATTTGAAGCATTAACTTGCTTGATTTCTACATTTTCTTTTGTTTTAACTTCTATTATTGATGCTTCATCATAATTTTGTGTGAAATAATTTTCCACTTGTTCAATTACATGTTTAGCGTCATACTCAGAATTAACAACACCTACTTGATTTCCATCAACATTGATTGCATAAGCTAAAATGGAATAATTCGCATTTGTTGAAATTAAGTTGTAAAGCTCTTCGCCTGATACAATTTCTTTATCCTTGGCTTTTGATGGTATTACTTCAAAATTATTTTCAATAGATAAGGTATGTTCGTATTTTGTTTCTAAATCATATTCTAGTTCTTCTAGAGCAGTGTCTAATAGTTTAGGATCTCTGACTTTGCAAAGTTCCGTCCCATCTGCTAATATTGAAAAACTGTCTGTTGAAAACACATTATTTTCATGAGAATCCAAATAGCTTAATGTATAGGATCCGCTTAAAATCAAAGTAGTTGCGCAAGCAAGGCAAATTGCACCTTTGACTTGTTTGTTTAAAGAATTGAATTTATCGAAGAATTGAGGTGGGAAGACTTGTCTTTCTTTGTTTTCCGGGAGTTGTTTAAAAATTTTGTTATCTTTATTGAAAGTCAGCTTACTTGTAAATGGCAAATTTAATTTTTTCATGGGATACTTCCTAGTCGTTTATTGTCGTTTCATATCGCTAAGTAAAAATAGTATTTTTCTTTTAATTTAAAAAATGATATAATAAATTATAATATATGAACCTTTACTTTTTATTAATCATCTTATAATATTATATTATTAAACATGCTATGTTGTCAATGGCAGATTAGACAAATGTTTTCACAAAAACATAATAAGATTATTACAAATATATTACAAACATATTACAACATATTATTGCCAAAGAGG
Source organism: Sedimentibacter sp. (assembly GCA_041821225.1). Taxonomy (GTDB): domain Bacteria; phylum Bacillota; class Clostridia; order Tissierellales; family Sedimentibacteraceae; genus Sedimentibacter. The sequence continues at coordinate 1,555 of JBGUET010000237.1, read as the reverse complement.
AGAAAAGTATGTATTTTATTCTTCAAGAAATGAAAATAGATTTGGGAGATACCCCTGTAGAGAACATTTTTATCAACGATTATATGCCCGGAGCAGATGGAACTTATGTGAAAGTTTATTTGATGGGGTATAAATATTCCAGGGACAAACAACTTAATTTTAATAACGAAACAATTGCAAAGAACCTTAAATTACCCCTTTCTGACGTGCTTAATGCATGGACTTACTGGGAAAAAGAAGGTATAGTAATCAAGCATGAAACTGATGATGTATACAATTATATAATTGAATTTGTGAATCTTAAACAGTTTTATATTGATAATGTCTACCAGCACATTGCAAAATCCATACCAGAAAAAAGCAATTATGTGGGTAATGATGAACTCATACTATCAAATAGGAATTCTGATAATAAAAAAATGATGGAAGAAATAGAGGAAATGTTTGGAAGGCCATTAAAAATTACAGAAAAGCAGAAAATAGTCACATGGGTGAACACATATAAAATGAGTCCAGAAATAATGACTCAAGCCTTCAGTTATTGCATTAATAATAAAAAGGTTAAAAGATTTAATTATATAGAATCTGTAGTATCTGCATGGCATGATGACGGGGTCAAAGATATTGACACAATGGTTGATTACCTAGAAAAACGAAATGACAGGTTTTCCATGTATTCAAGAATCAGCAAATCCCTTGGCTTTATGAGAACACTTACTGAAGCTGAAATGAAATCTATTGATAAATGGTTTGATGAATGGGGATTCTCCATGGAAATGGTTTTAAAATGTTTCGAAAATTCAACAAAGATAAACAATCCAAATTTAAATTATTTTGATAAAATATTAAGTGAATGGTATAAAAATGGGTTTAAAACCATAGATGACCTTAAAAATGACAAAAAGCCAGAAATAAAGGCAAAGTCATTTAAGGAAACGCCAAAGACTAAAAATAAATTTCATAATTTTGATCAAAAAAATAAAGACTATTCTGAGGAAGAACTTGAACAGATAGTTAGGAAAAGATTTGAGAACAAACTTAATAAATTAGGACTAAATGCGCCTGAGAAAGGGGATGAAGACAATTAATAAACAAATCATTGAAAACATTATGACTAATTATAACAAAAAACGTCTAAAAGCAGCCAATGATGCTGATTTAAGAAGGGAAAAGCTGTATCAAACAATTCCAAATTTAGAAGAAATAGAAAAAAAGATTAAACTTTCAAGCATAAATTTGTCTAAACTTTTTTTGTCAAATCCTGAAAATTTACAAGAACAGATTTTGGTCATAAAAGAAGAAATTGGCGATTTCAAGAAACAAAGGCATGAACTTTATAAAAAATACAATATACCTGAAAATTATCTTGAGGTTGAATATGAATGCAGCAAATGCAACGATACTGGGTATTTGCCTGATGGGAAAAGATGTAGCTGTTTAAACAAGCAAATTATAAATCATTTATATACTATGTCTAACATGGTTCACATGCTTAAAAAAGAAAATTTTGACACATTTGATATAAGTGTTTTCAGTAATGAAATAAACAAAAGTG
>JBGUET010000236.1:0-4413 GCA_041821225.1 Sedimentibacter sp. | reverse complement strand
GTATATGCAAAAAAATATGATAAGTTCAAGCAAATAAATAAATTTCTTGAAATAGTAGACGATACGTTGAAGGATGAAAAACTTGAAGATGACTTTATGATTATTGATTTCGGATGTGGAAAGGCGTATCTTACATTTGCTTTGTATTATTATTTCTACAACATAAGGAAAATAAAAGTAAAGATAATCGGTCTTGATTTAAAAAAAGAGGTTATTGATTTTTGTAATGAAACTGCAATGAAACTTAATTACAATCAACTTGAATTTATGTACAAAGATATACGTGATTTTGAATATAACTCAAAAGTGAATATGATTGTAACTCTTCATGCCTGTGATAATGCAACGGATGCAGCTTTAGTCAAAGCTGTCAATTGGAATACAGATATTATATTATCTGTACCATGCTGTCAACATGAATTCTACGATAAATTAAAAAGTCCAGAATTGGAACCAATGCTTAAGCACGGGCTCATAAAAGAAAGAGTATCTTCACTAGTAACAGATTCTTTAAGAAGCTTATTTTTGGAAACAAAGGGATACAAGGTGCAGTTAATGGAATTTATTTCAATGGAACATACCCCTAAAAATATTTTAATAAGAGCTGTTAAAACAAATAAGGATATTGAAAAATCTGAAGAAGAATACGAAAGTTTTAAGAAATTCTGGAATCTCAATGATATATTTATAGAAAACTACTATAACAAAGATAAATAAAAGATAAACGATAATTATGCTGAATCTATGTTCAAACAATGGATATTATTTACTAAACCTATCGTTATAAGAAAGGAATAAGATGGATAAAATAAAGCTAGCTGCAATATGTGCCTTTGGATTAGAGGCAATAGTAAAAAGAGAATTAACTGACCTAGGATATGATAATGTGGTTACGGACAATGGGTGGATGTATTTTGATGCTCAGGTGGAAGACATACCTAAGACAAATATAAATTTAAGGTGTGCAGACAGAGTTATGCTTGTTATGGGGCAATTTGAAGCATATAGTTTTGAAGAACTTTTCAATAAAACTTATGATTTGCCATGGGAAAAGTGGATTTCAAAGGACGGTAAATTTACAGTTAAAGGTAAATCAGTAAAATCAAAATTATACAGTACCCCAGACTGTCAGGCTATTGTAAAGAAAGCTGTATCAAAAAAACTGTGCGAAGAATATGATGTGGATTGGATGCCAGAAACTGGGGCTGAATACACAATACTCATTTCAATACACAAAGACGTTGCAACAGTTTCTATTGACACCACTGGAGCGAGGCAAGGGTTGTTTAAAAGGGGATACAGAGCAGTATCAATAGAAGCACCTTTAAAAGAAACAATGGCTGCTGCAATGGTTAAGCTAAGCTTTTGGAAAAAGGACAGAATACTATATGACCCTTTGTGTGGTTCTGGTACTATTGCTATTGAAGCTGCTCTTATTGGAAGAAATATTGCACCAGGTCTTAGCAGGAACTTTGCATCACAAAATTGGGCGGTTGTAAAAGATGAGTATTGGAAAAAAGCAAAAATTGAAGCAAGGAAAAACATTGACCTTGATTCTAAAATAAAAATATACGCTTCCGATGTAAGTGAAAGGGCTATAAAAATTGCCAAGGAAAATGCAATTGAAGCAGGTGTTGATGACTGTATAGAGTTTTTTGTAAAGGATGTGCAGCAAATAACAGAACCACTTTGTTCCTATGGTGTACTTATTACAAATCCTCCATATGGGGAAAGAATTGGTGATATAACAGATATAGAAAAGATACACAAAAAACTAGGTGAAGTGTTTGGTAAAGATAAAACATGGTCCTGTTATATAATAACTTCATTAGAAAACTTTGAAAAAGATTTTGGAAGAAAAGCGGATAGAAAAAGGAAATTGTTCAATGGTGATGTTAAAGTTGATTATTATCAATACTTTGGAGAAAGACCAGAAAGACAAGACCTAGAATAAAACTTTCATTGTAAAAATTTTATCATAAAATAAGTTGAATTATATTTATTTTTATTGTACACTGTAAATATATGTTTGATTTATTAAAGTATTGTGTTATTATATAGAATAACACAATATTAAGAAAATGAGGCATGTATGATTGAGGAAGTAAGTGCTGGGGGAATTGTTTTTTTCAAAAATTGCATATTGATGTTAAAAAAGTTTAACGGAGATTGGGTTTTACCAAAAGGTAGAATTGAAGAAAATGAAACGCTTAAAGAAACTGCCTTGAGGGAAGTTTTTGAAGAAACCAAGGCGAAAGTAACAATCATTAAATATCTTGGTAAAATAAATTATGAATTTAATAGAACTTGTTATAATGATAGGATTCATATTAACAAAGAAGTTCATTGGTATCTAATGATGGCACGAAACATGAATTGCACGGCACAAAAAAATGAAGGGTTTGTGGAAGCTAAATTTCTTCCCCTTGAAAGATCATTTATAATTGCTAGGTATGATGATGAGAGAAAAATTATTAAAAAAGCTATTGAAGATATAAGATTTCATTGTTATAAATAAGGTGGGTATATGACTTTTTCTTCTAAAATTAAAGATGAGCTATCAAGAACAGAAATAAACGATATACAAACTGCAAAAGCTGAAATATCAGCTTTAGTAAGAACAATGGGATACATAAGTTTAAAAGGTTTCAACAACATGGGAATTGAATTTTCGACAGAAAATGCTGCAGTAGCCAGACGAATTTTTAAACTTTTAAAAATTGCTTACGATATTTCTACTCAGGTAAGTGTTGAGAAAAGCAATAGATTGAAAAAACATAATAATTACATAATTAAAATTGATGATAAATTAGCTAAAGATTTTTTGCTGAATACAAGGATTGCCAAAGGTGATTTTAGTATTATGACTTTTGATTACAGCGTACCAGATGATTTAATTAAAAATGATTTGTCTAAGAGAGCGTATATAAAAGGTTCATTTATGGGATGTGGTTCAATAAGTGATCCGGAAAAATCATATCATGCTGAATTTGTTAGCAGCAAAGAAGAACAGAGCACGGGTATTTGTAAGCTTCTTGAGAAATATGGCATAGTTGGTAAAACTATTTATAGGAAGAATTACTATGTTACATACATAAAAGAAAGTGAACAAATTTCTGATTTGTTAGCTCTTATGGGCGCTCATAAATCATTGCTTGATTTTGAAAATGTAAGGGCAATAAAAGAGACAAGGAACCAAATAAATAGAGTAATAAATTGCGAGACAGCAAATCTTGACAAAATTGTAGATACATCTATGAGGCAAATTAACAGTATTAAGATATTGAAGAAACATAAGGCTATTGATAAGCTTCCTGACCATTTGAGAGAACTTGCATATTTAAGAATGAAGCGCAAAGATGCAAGTTTAAAGGAATTGGGACAAATGCTAAATCCACCCCTTGGAAAATCAGGTGTGAATCATAGATTGAGAAAAATTGAAGAAATTGCTAAAGAATTGATAGAACATGAGAAAAGAGGTGTAGAAAATGAGGTCACAAAAGGTAATATTAAAAAATAGAATTGGATTGCATGCAAGACCAGCGGCTATATTTGTTAAAAAAGCAAGAAATTTTGACAGCGAGATCATTATAAAAAAAGGCATTCAAGAAGCCAATGGCAAAAGCATAATTAGCATAATGGCTTTGGGAGCAATTAAAGATGATGAGTTAATAATCATTACAAAAGGTTCTGATGAGGATAGATGTATTGCTGAATTATCTAATTTGTTAGAATTTATGGAAGAAGAAGAATAAAAAGAGGGTGAAAGCCCTCTTATTTATTGTGTATGCCCTAACCCCATTTTTCAGAGTGCTTTTTTCTGAAAAATGGCGGTAGGTCAACCGCAACGAGTTCCCAAAATATGCGACCAAAGGGAGCAAGTATTTTGGTGAACGAGACTGCGCGCTCATTACTAATATGATGCATAAGCAAAATAATAAATGATAGGAGACAATAATGGAAAACATGGTATTAGCAGTAGTAGATGGAAGAGAAATAAAAGAGTCAGACTTGAAGGATATGTTAAATAATTTGGGGCAAAATGCCACTTATTTTAACGGACCTGATGGCAGAGCAAAATTAATTGATGAACTTGTAATGCATCAACTAATGTATTCAGATGCAATACAAAAGGATTTAGAGAAAGAAGATGAATTCATCGCTGTAATGGAAACAATGAAAAAGTCCATGCTTCAGCAATACAATTTGAGAAAATTGTTTAACAACATAGAATTAACAGAAGAAGAAATAAATGATTTTTATGAAAAAAACAAGGCTACTTACAAAACTGATGAAATGTTTAAAGCCAGCCACATACTTATTGATTCTGAAGAAAAAGCCAATGAAATTTTAGAAGATATAACTGATGGTTTATCTTTTGAGGAAGCTGCAGAAAAATATTCAAGCTGTCCT
>JBGUET010000235.1:0-4427 GCA_041821225.1 Sedimentibacter sp. | reverse complement strand
ATTGATTATTTTATTGATGATAATAAAATAGCAGATCCTATGGTTCTAGCAAATATGAAACTTGCTACCAACACTCCAACGGATGTTGTGCTTTTTAACATTGATTCAAAGAGCGAAATGACAGGAAAACAATCAAAGGATGCCATTGTGTCTGTTTTCTTAAAGGTATTTAATGAAATGCTAGGCTTTTGTGGTTCTATCCCATTTCTTGCTGATTTGGAAAGACAATTAAGTGAAACTGGACGTTATAATGAATTCAAGGAAATGTTTGAAGATGATTTTGGCAAACCTTGGGAAGAATCAAGACATAAATTTGATTTCATTCAGGACAGTATTGTAGACGTTATTGCAGAAATGGATTTTATGAGTGAGGCTGCAGCACGAAACTGGTGTGAAAAAGCAAATGAGCCATATCACATTAGCATCGAAAATTTTGCTAAAATGGTTAAGAAATATATCGAGAGTAAAGGTAGTAATCACCACATAGTATTTTTGGTGGATGAAATTGGTCAGTACATAGGCGATGATTCCAAACTCATGCTTAACCTGCAAACAGTGACTGAGGACTTGGGAACGGCTTGTCAAGGTAAGGTTTGGATTGTGGTAACAAGCCAGCAGGATATTGATTCTGTGACCAAAACAAAAGGAAATGATTTCTCGAAAATTCAAGGGCGTTTTGATACCCGTCTTTCTCTTTCTTCTGCCAATGTGGATGAAGTTATCAAGAAAAGAATTTTGGATAAAAACACAACAGCAGAACAGACACTTAGATTGCTCTATGAACAAAAGTCAACTATTATAAAAAATTTGATTGTTTTCAATGATGGAGTCGAGAAGAAATTATATGCTGACGGCAATGATTTCGCTGCAGTATATCCATTTGTACCGTATCAGTTCAACTTGCTCGCTAGTGTTTTGACTTCTATAAGGACACATGGAGCATCTGGCAAGCATTTGTCTGAAGGAGAGCGTTCAATGCTTGCATTGTTTAAAGAATCCGCTGTTAAGCTGATGAATGAGCAACAAGGTTCAATGATACCGTTTAATGTTTTTTATGATGCATTGCACCAATTCTTGGATCACAGTCACAAAGGTGTTATTACAAGAGCCATAGATAATGAATATATAAATCCTGACCATGATGAGGATTGTTTTAATGTCAATGTTCTTAAGACGTTATTTATGATAAAATATGTCAAAGAGATCAAAGCCAACGTTGACAATATTACAAGCCTTATGATTTCTGAAATAGACACTGACCGTATTGCATTGAAAAAGAAAGTTGAAGATGCTCTTAAGATACTAGTTTATCAAACATTAGTTCAAAAGAATGGTGACATTTATATTTTCCTGACAGATGAAGAACAAGAAATTAACCGTGAAATCGAAAGTCAGAATGTTGAAATGGCTGAGGTTATAAGCAAGACTTCAGAGCTCATTTTCGAAGATATTTTTAAAGACAAAAAATACCGCTATCCTTCTTTTAATGGTAGATATAACTTTGCATTCAATCAGATTGTAGATAATCATATATACAAAGGTAATCAGAACAACGATATAGGTGTGCGCGTAATAACACCAAGTTCCGATTATGGTGATGATGAAACTACATTTCGTATGATGTCTGGACAGGGAAAAGAAGTTCTCGTTGTATTGCCAGATGACTTTGCATTTTTAAATGAAATGAGAAGTGCACTCAAAATTGAAAAATACATCCGTTTTGGTGCTGCTAGCACGGTTGCTAAATTTGAAGAGATTAGAGAAGCAAAGAAAAGAGAGATGAGAGAAAGAAGTGACAATGCCAAGCTATTCTTAGTTGAGGCAATGAAAACTGCTGATATATATGTTAATGGCGATAAGATTCAAATTGGATCAAAAGAAGTATCTTCTCGTATAAATGAAGCTCTTGGACGACTTGTTTCAACTGTTTACCACAAACTGCCTTATATTGATGTGGCTATGGATGAATCTAATATAAGGGCATTGTTTAAACAAGCAAAGCAACAGTCAATTTCACTTGAAGGAGCTCAAGAACCAAATGTTCATGCTCTAAATGACATGCTTGGATTTATTGTTTCAAATTCCTCAATGCACATGAAAACTTCCATGAAGAGCTTGAAGGACCGCTTTATGAAAGCACCTTATGGCTTTGTTGAATATGATGTTGAATGGCTTGTAGCAAAACTATTCAAGAATAATGATATATCTTTTACTGTTAATGGAAGTATTGTAACTTTGTTTAACAAAACAGAAGAAGATATTGTACGATATATAACCAAGAAAGAATATGTTGAAAAGCTTCTAGTTGAACAACGTGAAAGGCCAAACGATTTACAGAAAAAAGCTGTTCGCGAAATAATGAAGGAAATGTTTGGGGTTTCAAGTGTAAATGATGACGACGATTCAATAATGCGTTCTTTCCAGGATTACAGTAAAAATGTTTTTAATAAGCTTGAAAAATTTGAAATCATGTACAACAACCAACCTCTGCCAGGTAAAAAAGTTATTTTAGATGGTAAAAGCCTGCTTCTAGAAGTTATTCATATTCAATCACCGATGGAATTCTTCAAGAAGATCAGTTCTGACAGGGAAAATTTTTTTGATTTTGCTGAGGATTATGAACCTGTAAAAACCTTCTTTGCAGGTGAACAGAAGACCATATTTGAAAAAGCATTGAAATTAATGAATATATATAATGAAAGCAAGACATTTATTGTAAATGAAAAAGTTGAAGAATATGTTGCTGCAATAAAGATTATTCTACATAAGGATGCACCTTACAGCGATATCCACAAATTACCTGAGCTACTAGAGGGTTTCACGGATGCATACAACAACTTACTTTCAGTCATGGAGGCTCCAATTCTTGCAGCAATTGCTGATGCAAGATCAAGAGTATTCGCAGTACTTGACTTCAAATCTTATAAGGAAGAATGCAGTGACCGTTATATAAATCTATTTACAGAAATACGTGACAAGGCAACGCATTGCAATAACATAGCAACCTTGCATAATATTAAAGTTGAAGCAGATGCTTTGAAAGTACGATTATTAAATGAAATGTCAAAAAAAGATGAACAAATTGCTAAGAAAATTGCTGAAAAAAGACCTCCATATGGTGGTGGAAATCAACCTCCAAAACCACCGATTAAAGTTAAAAAGACAAAAAGTATTAGTATTAAGACCGTTAACCTGGCTGCTACATGGCAGATAGAGACTGCTCATGATGTTGATAAGTATATTGCTGATTTGAAAAATCAGATTTTAAAAGAGCTTGATGAAAATACTATTATAAATATTGAGTTTTAAAGGAGATAGCACAGATGAACAAGACAGCAATTAAAAACTTCGCAATATGGGCAAGAAACAAGCTTATCGCTGATATAAAATATAAAGCAGGGCTACTTGGAATTACAGAAAAAGAAATTAAAAAACCTCTTTCACAATCTACACCAACAGTTCAGTTTTTTGATATTGGAACAAAGGAACCTTACTCTATTATAGGTATTGAAATTGAACAGCGTAAAAAGCTTGTTGAAGAAATTCAGAATAAGGCAAAACAGGAAGATTATAAGACCGCTTATAAGAGTGTAGTAGAAGAAGTTGCATACACATGGTTCAATCGTCTTATTGCAGTTCGTTTTATGGAAGTCAATGATTATCTGCCTACACATATCCGGGTTTTGTCATCTCAAAGCATTTCCAAATCGGAACCTGATTTAGTCACTAATCCTTTGGATGCTGATTTGGATTATACGCCTTATGAAAAAGATCGTATAGTGCAGCTTAAAAATGATAATAAATTAGATGAACTTTTCGAAATGCTTTTTATCAAACAGTGCAATAAACTAAATGATGTTTTACCAGAATTGTTTGAAAAAACAAATGATTATACAGAGCTTTTGCTGAATGCATCTTTTACAGATAAAGATGGTGTGGTTTATCATTTGGTACATGATATTGATGAGGATGATTTTAAGGAAGCTGTCGAAATTATTGGCTGGATGTATCAATATTATATTTCCGAAAAACATGAAGAAGTTATTAATGTTTTAAGCGGTAAAGTTATTAAAAAAGAAGATATTCCAGCTGCTACTCAGTTGTTTACTACTGACTGGGTAGTACGCTATATGGTAGACAACTCTTTAGGACGTTATTGGATTGAGAGAAATCCTAAAAGTAAGCTTAAAGAAAAGCTGGAATTTTTTGTTGCACAAAAAGATGACGATATAAAATATATAGATGAAAAAGTTGATCCAACAGAACTGACTTTTTTTGATCCTTGCATGGGAAGCGGTCATATTTTGGTGTATGCATTTGATGTACTTTTAGAAATTTATCGTGAACAAGGATACTCTGATAGAGATGCAGCACTATTTATTGTTCAATACAATCTTTTTGGTCTTGATATAGATAATCGTGCTTAT
>JBGUET010000234.1:0-4438 GCA_041821225.1 Sedimentibacter sp. | reverse complement strand
GTATTTGTTATAGAAATCCCGTTGTAATGGCAATACAGATGACATATCCTCTTTAACCATGAAAGAATTCCAATTATTAATCACTTTCGCCAAATAGTCATTAGTATATATGTTTTCAACCAAATCTCGCAGCTTCTCAAAAGATGTATTCTCATTTAGCTGGTCATAATAGTAATAGAAATTTCGATATTTGTTATCAACCATGTAATCGGAGGTAATATATTGATCAACAATTTCTTTGAAGCTATTTTGGTTCTTGTGTTTAGATGCAATAATTAAATAATATGCATTTTCCAAAATCATATATTGAATCTTAAAGCTTTCACCGAAATGCTTTTTACGGCGTTCCTGACAAATAGCAGGAATATTCATTTCGCCTAGTTTTGCACCTGTATCCTCATTTAAAAGTCTTTCATTTAACCATCTAATAATGAAACTATCAAACACTGCAAAAGTATCGCATGCCATTAAAGTTTCTGGATTATAAGCCTCAAATGCAGTGACAGCATTTAGTCTGTTTGCAACATAGTATGAAATTTTATTATATTGTTCCCTATACAGTACGTTGTTCATCAAGCTGTCAAGAAAAGCAATAATATTTCCTGATTTATATGACACAAAACTTTTCCATGCCTGAGGCAGCTCACCATGAAGGTACCTGTCCGTGTACGTAACAAACATTGTAATTACTAACTTTTCAAGTGTAGTATTCATATCTGTGTATCCGAACTGTTCTTCACAAAGTATCCAAAATGCAACGAGAAGATCATATTTTTCAAATTCTGCAAGGAATTTATTTTCTTCAAGGCTGTCATCAGTAAGGATAATACGAACAACTTCATCAAATGAAGAAGTTCTTGTTTTGCAAAGAACACTCATGAGAGCAATTTCAATTGTTTCTCTTGTGAAATTCTCAATCTCCAAATCATAGAATCGTTGAGTTCTGTCTTTAGCTCCAAAGAACTTTATATATTTTTGAATCACTGGTTTATATTTTACGTTTATTCCAAGGTCAACTGTAAGTAAGGATGCACGGTCTGCAAAAAACTGTTTGGAATAGATCAGAGTATCCTCTAAATGGTTATCTCTCACATTTGGCTTTGGAAATGGAGCATAAATCAAATAATTTGTCGTGCGGTCCAATCGTTCCAAGAAATATTTTGTATAGAACTGATTGTCCTTCTCCAAATGATAAACCTTAGCATTTTTTAGCTCCAATGCACCAATATCTTCAGTAAACTCAGCATTGTCATCATACCAAAAAACAAGTTTTCTAGTTTCTCCAGTAAACTCTTCATTTAGTTTGTCAGTTATTTGTTTTAAGTTAAGTTCAGTCATTTGAGTCACGCGCCCTTCAATTTTTTCTATCCTATAATTTTTGGATTACCGCAGTTCCAATTAGTTGTAGTATTGCACCGTAAAACCATCCATGCTTTGCAACATGAGCATTCAGCCTTTGTTTAAAGGCATTTTTAGGTTTAATTTGCGAATCGGACAAATATATTTCAACCAAAGCCTTGGTTTCTTTAAGAAACTCATTTAATGATTCTTTATCTTCACCGCCTCGTTCATCAATCATCTTTTCAATCTGATGGACGGCATTATCTATCGAAATCTGAGAATCTGAAATTGCACCAAAATTAACAACTCCACCAGGTGCATAAATGCTTCCAATAGAAATAGGTGTCATTTTTTCACTCTCATTTCTCTGTTTCTCATCAACTTTTTCCTTTGATATAAAGTTAAGTTCCTTCCAATAACCAAATGCAATATTTGTTACTTCATGCTCATTAACTAAAATGCTGTTTCTCTTAGAAAAAAAGCCAATAATAGCATCTCTTTGCTTTTTATATTTTGCAAAGTCATCATGCATGAAAATTTGAACACTAAAATCATTTTCATCCGTTTGTTTATATGAAGTCCACTGGGTTCCTCCAGTAACACCCCACGGCATATTTTTTGCTCCAATATTTCTAAGTAATTCGAGCCATTCTTGATTTACGTTCTCATTCATAAATATACCTCACTTTATTTTTGCAAGTACTTCAAACTTCTCACCATCAGTTCCTGTTTGAACTTTTTCATAATTTACTTTTACACCGTCATCCAAATCAATGGCAATACGTGTAAGAGCCAAGTGAGCAATTTTCTCATCATATTCTTTAGTTTCTTTCAATTGCTTTACAAGTTTTTCTTTGCGTTTTGTTGCAGCTGAAACTTCTCTTGTATTATTACTGTTTTCTATAATTTCCTGCATCCTGGAAATTTCACTCTCGTAAACACGCTGCATCTTATGTAAATAATCAATACGCAAGTTACCAATGGTATCTTCATTATATCTGTGCATATAGACAAGAGCTTTAAATCCATCTGCTTTACCACTGTCAAACAGCCAGTAAATTGGTCGTTTTTTATAAATTTTGCAGTGATCTTTGAAGAAATCTTTCAAGAAATAATTGCGGATAATCTCACGAGAACTATTACCATTGTTAGCTAAAGCCTTTGCTATGAAATCAAGGTTTTCTTCTAATGTTTCTTCTCCAAAAGTCTTCTTTAAAAATGCACAAAATAATCCTACAATATCATCTTTAAAATACTCCTCGTCTGTAATAGGAATTATGTTATCTTGGTCTGGAATAAATGTGCTATATTTTTCTTCATTCCATTCACCACCTGCATAAGCAAGACCTTCTTCATCAATTGAATAGCGACCAAACATACAGCCTACTGCATAAGAAATAAAGCTACAGATATCTCGTTCCAGATTTGCTTTACGGATGGTTACGTCCCTGTCCTTAACCTCAGGTGTCAACTCATCTTTTAATCCATAAATGTCAACAAAAATCTGGTTAAGTTCTTCTTCGTTGGCTTTGAGCTGGTTGAACTGGGCTTCGGTGAACTCCTGCCATTGCGTAAAGGCTTCGGCGATAATTGCTGTGCCACGGAGCAAAGGATGCCGTGTAAAATCCCAAGAGGTTTCAAATGAGTCCCAGTCTTGTTTAGAAATAACCACGTTGTCTCGTACAAAATGTTCTACATTTTTTTCATTTAAAACGATCACGGGCAATTTTGCAATTGCACTTTGCGTAAAGTGAATAGTAGGTGAAACTAACTTAAATACCTCCGTTGCAACTCTTGAATTCAGCAGACCAAGCATGTATCGCTTGGAAACATGAGGATTAAGCATATATATTCCTGGGCCGGATGTATCGAAAATAAACCCATCTTCAAAATCACGGCACGAAAAGCCGCCGGAAGTTACATCTGAGTATGTTATTCCAGCTTTAAAGAACCATTGTGTATTTTGAGGTCGAGATCGGAGTTTCCCACGGTCATCCTTGAAATTCTTTATTGAATATCCGTCATTCTCCCAATTAACAATATATTCATTGTTACCGTACCATTTCCTGAACGAGCCGCCCTTGTTTATAGGATACCATTTCATTCCATTTGTCTTCGTTTCACTAACACTATTGCAATCAAAACAAATTTTTTGTTTTTCTACTTCATACCATAGTTTCAAATAGAAATCGTTATTGCCAGAATGTAATCCGTCACGAGGTGGTGCAACATTCCCTAAAGTTAGTTCCAACTCAAAAGCATTCAAAAGTTGCTTTCCTATCCAATATGCAATTGGCATTCCAGAAATTTTAGAAAAATTTTCTGAATTTATTTCATGAAGATAACTGCAATTACTATTAGCGAGTGCTTCTAATACCTTTTGTTTTTGTATATCCATGTCACCCTTAAAATCTTCTAATCGAATATAGATCCCTTTTGCGTATTTTTTTCTATTTTCCAATACGAAAGCACAAATATCTACTGTTGCCTCTTTAAAAAATGCACCCTTTGCCATTTGAATTAATGATGATATACACTTTTGAGTGATAATAAATTCTCTTAATTTTTCATAACTTTTTATAAACATCCATACATTAGGTGTCATAAAAGCCGAATAACCACCTTGTTTACAGAAAGCAAAGTTACGATACATAAACACAGAAAACAAATCCCCACTGTATGGCTTGTAATTGTTAGTTACAAAGTCCTTTAAATAACTTTCTAACTTATTCATATATGGTGGATTTGTGCAAACAACATTATACTTATTACTCATTATTACCGCTTGCTTTGTAAGTTGCTCTATTAGTGGTAAGGTATTACTAATCCAATTTGAAGAAAATATATCAATCTGCCCTTCTATTTTTAAATTTAATAAATATTCGTAGAAAGTTTTATGATCATACCCTTCAACCGTGAGCAAAGATCCAATCTCTTTTGCATTCTTAAAAGTAGAAACCAAATATTCGCCAACCTTATTCTGTTCTTCGTTTTTTGTAATTCCTTCGCAATAAAACTGACTTATGCCGTTGCTTTCTTGAATAGCTCCTACATTATTAATAATTCCAGCAGATAATGCTCGTCTATTATAACTTCT
>JBGUET010000233.1:0-4452 GCA_041821225.1 Sedimentibacter sp. | reverse complement strand
AGAACCTTTTATGGAAGAACAAATTAAAGCTGCAGGAATTAAGTGCATTGGAAAAGCAAAAATACCAAATGTATGGGAGCTTAATCCAGATATTGTAGAAAAATCATTAATGGGTACACAAGGGCAAACAATAGATTATGATAAAACCATAGCTGTTGGTAGACCACCTACTTTATGTGCAGGCTGCCCACACAGAGCGTTCTTTTATGAATTGTCAAAAAGAAAGAATGTAATGATTACTGGAGACATAGGTTGTTATACTTTAGGAGGAGCCCCACCATTAAATGCAATGGATACAATAATTTGTATGGGAGCAAGCGTTAGCATGGCTCATGGTGCTAAGAAAGTATTTGATAAAAATAATGATGATAAAAGGCTTGTTGCTACAATAGGCGACTCTACTTTCTTTCATTCTGGAATGACAAGTTTATTAGATGTGGTTTACAACAAAGGTAACACAATTACATGCATATTAGACAACAGAATAACAGCAATGACAGGACATCAAGACAATCCAGGTACAGGATATACCCTTCAAGGGGCAGAAACAAAGATTGCCGACATAGCTAAAATTGTAGAAGCCTTGGGAATTGAACATATTAGGTCGGTAAATCCCTTGGATCAAAAGGATATGAAAGCTACTTTAGACTGGGCATTTGCTTTAAATGAACCATCAGTAATTATTACTAGGTATCCATGTGCACTGAAAAAATATACTGAGGCTGACACAGAGGAATTTGGGAAAATTTCAGGAGTATGTGAAGTTGACCATGAAAAATGCATTGGTTGCAAGAAGTGCGTAAGCACTGGATGTCCAGCGATTTATTTTAATAAAGACGCTAAGAAATCTTCAATAAATAAAATGCAGTGTGTTGGTTGTGAGCTTTGTATGCAGGTATGTCCAGTACAGGCTATTAGTAAGGTAGGTGAGTAATATGAGTACAAAAAATATTTTATTAGTTGGCGTAGGCGGGCAAGGAACAATACTTGCAAGTAAAATTTTATCAACAGGTCTTTTAGATGCTGGGTATGATGTAAAAATGTCTGAAATACACGGTATGGCACAAAGAGGCGGCAGCGTTTCAACTCAGGTGAGATATGGTGAAAAAATATATTCTCCTATAATAGGAATAGGGCAGGCTGATATATTGGTATCCTTTGAAACAATGGAAACATTTAGATGGTTGGAATACTTAAAACCTGATGGTGTAGTTGTATTAAATGATTATGAAATACCTTCTGCTCCAATACTTGAAGGCAAGGTAGATTATCCACAAGGTATAATTGATTTAATTAAAGGAAAAGCTAATACAAAGGTAATAAAAGCTGCTGAAATTTCAGAAAAAGTAGGTAGCATGAGAACAATGAATGTTGTGTTATTTGGAGCTTTGGTTAAAGCAATGAACCTAACGGAAATTGATTGGGAAAAAATAATTAGAAGCACAGTAAAAGAAAAATTTGTAGATTTAAATATTAAAGCTTTCCACGCAGGAGTGGATGCAGTTTAAGAATAAAAATAATAAAAATTGTTCAGCTCATGCTGAACAATTTTTATCAAGATTTGTAATTACATTGTAGATGAAAATGTAGATTTAATTATTTTAACTGGAGGTATAGCTTATTCTAAAATGTTTACCTCTTGGATTGAGAAAAAAGTTTCTTTTATAGGTAAAGTAGAAATTATGCCTGGAGAAAATGAAATGGAAGCTTTGGCTTACGGTGGATTAAGAGTGCTGAGAGGTGAAGAAAAAGCAAGAGAATATAAAGAATAATCTTACCCGCATGATGCGGGTTCTTTTTTTATATAATTAGAAATAAATAAGTTTATTCACTATAGTGCGAAAATTGCACAATTAAACTTATATATAGTTCGTGATGTAGCGAAGTATGCAGAGATAAATATTGCAATATTTCTATAAAAATTATTGACAATCATTTTTATATTTGTTATCATATATGTAAAATAAGATATTTAATATAGTATAACAAAAAAGGATGGTTATTATGAACTTTGATGTTAAAAGAGTTTTTGTAGAAAAAAAGCAAGGATTTAATACTGAGGCTATGAATTTAATGAGTAACTTTAGGGAAAATCTAAAGCTAGAAAAATTAAGCAATGTTAGAATATTAAACAGATATGATGTGTCACATATAGATGACGAAGATTTTAATAAGGCTGTAGCTACAGTGTTTTCAGAACCAAATCAAGACTATGTGTATTTAGAACAAATTAATGAAATGAATAGCAGAATATTTGCTGTGGAATATTTGCCTGGCCAATATGACCAAAGGGCTGATTCAGCGGCACAATGTATACAAATTATTACAGGAAAAGAAAAACCCCCTGTTAAATATGCTAAAGTGATAATACTTGAAGGCAAATTATCAAATGAAAATTTTGAAAAAATTAAAGAATACTACATAAACCCAGTTGATTCAAGATTGGCAGATTTATTTAAGCCTGACTCGCTTGATGAAGAGTACCCAGAACCTATGGATGTGGAGACTGTAGAAAATTTCATAAACAAATCTAAGGATGAAATAGAGGCATATGGTATTAATATGGGCCTTGCTATGAGTACCGAGGATTTGCTTTTTTGTCAGGAGTATTTTAATGCAACTGAAAAAAGAAATCCCACTCTTACTGAAATTAAGGTTATTGATACTTATTGGTCTGATCACTGTAGACATACAACATTTGCTACAGTAATAGCTGATGTAGCATTTGAAGAAGGAAAAGTTTCTGATGAAATTAAAAATACTTATAATGAGTATATTAAAAGCAGAAAATTTGTTTATGAGAATAGACATAAAGATATTTGCTTGATGGATTTGGCCACAATAGGAGCAAAGGAATTAAAGAAAAAAGGAATGCTTGATGATTTAGAAGAATCCGATGAAATAAATGCTTGTAGCATAATAGTTAATGTTGAAATAGATGGCAAAGATGAAGAATGGCTGTTAATGTTTAAAAATGAAACTCACAACCATCCTACTGAAATAGAGCCTTTTGGTGGTGCTGCTACTTGTCTTGGTGGAGCCATAAGAGATCCTCTTTCTGGTAGGTCTTACGTCTACCAAGCAATGCGCGTTACTGGAAGTGGAGATCCAAGACAAAAAATAGAAGATACCTTGCCCGGAAAGCTACCTCAAAGAAGAATTTCCACTGAGGCTGCAGCTGGGTACAGTTCTTATGGAAATCAAATTGGTCTTTCTACTGGTCATGTTGTTGAAGTTTATCATCCTGACTATGTTGCAAAAAGAATGGAGATTGGTGCAGTAATTGCAGCGGTTCCAAGAGAAAACGTAATAAGAGAAGTTCCTGAAAATGGTGACATTGTAATACTTCTTGGAGGAAAAACTGGAAGAGACGGATGTGGTGGAGCAACGGGGTCCTCAAAAGAACACACAGAGGAATCAATTCTGGTTTGTGGCTCAGAGGTTCAAAAGGGAAATGCACCCACTGAAAGAAAGATTCAAAGATTATTCAGAAATCCTGAAACTAGTAAACTTATAAAAAGATGTAATGACTTTGGAGCTGGAGGTGTATCAGTTGCCATAGGAGAGCTAGCTGAAGGACTTGTAATAAATCTTGATATGGTGCCTAAAAAATATGAGGGACTTGATGGAACAGAACTTTCCATATCTGAATCACAAGAAAGAATGGCAGTTGTAGTAAAAAAAGAGAATGTGGATAGATTTAATGAATTAGCTCACCAAGAAAATCTTGAGTCTACAGTTGTTGCACATGTAACAGATGACAGAAGACTTAAAATGACTTGGAGAGGTAAAACTATTTTAAATATAAGCAGAGATTTTCTTGATACTAACGGTGTTAAGCAAAATGTAAAAGCAATTATAATAGAGCCTGAAATTATTAAAGGTCAAAATAAACCAGTAAATAATTTAAATGATAAATGGATTGAAAATCTAAAGAATCTAAATGTTGCATGCCAAAAGGGACTTGTTGAAAGATTTGATTCAACTGTTGGAGCTGGAACTGTGCTAATGCCTTTTGGAGGTAAAAATCAACTAACCCCTGCGGAAGGAATGGCTGCAAAAATTCCAGTTTTAAAAGGGGTTACTAATACATGTTCTCTAATGGCTCACGGATATGACCCATATTTATCAAAACAAAGTCCATATCATGGAGCAATTTATGCGGTAATTCATTCTGTTGCAAAAATAGTTGCAATGGGTGGGGACTATAAAAAAGTTAGATTGACTTTGCAGGAATATTTTGAAAAATTAGGCAATGTTCCTGAAAGATGGGGAAAGCCACTTAGTGCGCTTCTTGGAGCATACAAAGCACAACATGAATTAAATATTCCTGCAATAGGCGGCAAGGACAGTATGTCTGGTACTTTCAAAGACATGAATGTACCTCCAACATTGGTAAGTTTTGCTGTTGCAATTTCTGATGTTAGAAATACAATTTCACCAGAATTTAAG
>JBGUET010000232.1:0-4454 GCA_041821225.1 Sedimentibacter sp. | reverse complement strand
CAAGTTATCATCTGTGGAAGAACAATTAAACAATAATGATTTCATGATGATACATAAATCATATTTAATAAATTTCAACCATGTCATAGAATATACATACGATTATGTAAAAATGTCAAATAAGAAAATACTCACAATAAGTCAAAATAATAGAAAAGCAGTGCGTGAACAGCTACTCATGAGAAAGCAGAGGCTTAGCCATGACAAATAATGTTACTATAGTATATTTAATTACCAATGTTTTTGGTGCATATACTATTTTTCGTTTTATGGGAATCTTTTTTGACAGGCAAGAAACAGATGAAAAAATCGAGTTTGCATCATATTTACTGTATTATTTTGTAATAAGCCTGTTCTATTTGGCCTTTAATGAGCCTGCTTTAAATGTATTATCGAATTTAGTTATGTTTTTCTTGCTGACTTACAATTACAAGTCAACAATAAGGACAAGATTGATTGCAACGGTGTCAGCTTATACAATGCTTATGGCAGTAGAGACTTTTGTTGTGTTGATATTGCGATATTTCAACATAAATATGATATCACAGGATGCAGATTTCGAACTTATTACAGGAATGATAAGCATAAAAATAATATCATATATGGTAATTCTGTTTTTATCAAATTTTAAAATGTTGAAAAACAACATCAATGTATCATTTCTTCACTGGCTGTCCATATTTGTAATACCTACAGGCACATTGTTTTCAACACTTATGTTAATTTCAAGAGTTCATAATGAGAGTTTAGCGGGAACAACAATAAGTGTGGTGATTTTATTTGTTATTAATGTATTTGTCTTCTATCTCTATGATGAATTAATGAGGTCATATGATGAAAAAATGGAGAGGGCATTGCTTTTACAACAAAATAACGCTTATTTAAAACAGTTTGATATTATCAATCAATCACAGGCAAATATAAAAATACTGAGGCATGACATAAAAAACCACATATTGTCGCTTAAATCACTTATTGATAAAAATGATAATGAAGGAGCTTCTGGTTATTTGAAAAGTCTGGGTGACTACATCAATTATTCAGACGAATATTCAAAATCCGGAAATTCTGAAATAGACAGCATATTAAATTATAAAATAAACAAAGCCAAAATGTATGGAATAAAAGCAGATATTAATCTGAAGGTTCCTGAGAAGCTTAATATAAGGCCTTTTGATCTAAGTGTTATTTTGGGTAACTTGATGGACAATGCCATAGAAGGAGCTTTAAACTCAAATAAGGAAAAACAAATCAAAGTATCAATTGAACTGGATAAAAATGTTCTTTACATTGACATTTCCAACACATTTAACGGGAACTTGAACTATGATAAAGGAAAACTGACTACAACAAATCTGGACGAGGAAAACCACGGCATGGGATTAAGCAGTGTCAGAAAATCAATTGAAATGTATAATGGCACAATGGGAATTCAAAACAAGGACAATGTTTTTTATGTTGATGTGCTTATTTATAATCATTCTTTGGTGTAGACTTTAAATTGTAAGTTATTACATAAATGCATATTAATTATTACAGCTTCACGCACAAAACATAGTTTCATGTTATTATATAAAATGAAATTATATGAATAATTGGAGGAATGCTTTGTGAATATTAATGAATATTTTAAAAAAGTATATACAATTTCTTTCAGATTGACGGGAGAAGAACTTATAGCTAGCGATATGGCTGTTCTTGCAATTGAGCGCACTTCACAAAAAATAAATGCATCTGATAAAGTTTCTTCAAATATCCTTTTTCATACTGCTAAGGAAGTGTGTAAAATATTTTTGTCAAAAAATGAACTGTGTTCTTGTGAAACTAATAAACTCATATATATAAAAGAACAAAATAATTTAGCAAAAGAACCGATGCAAAATGTATTGCTGACATTAGATCCATTAAACAGAGCAACAATTGTATGGAGAGATATATTAGGGTATAAAATAGATGATTTAGCGTTGGCAGTAGACTGTACGAAACAAGAACTGTACTGTGAACTTAACAATGCTCGTATGCAGATAAAAATGCATTTGATAAATATAGTATAGAGCTTTGCTAAATAAGTTAATATAGAGGAGTGTAATATGAAAACTAGAAAATCAATAAATATTTTATTTATTTTTGTGGTCCTATGCCTGCTTGTTATTACTGCATGTTCTAAAACTAAAGAAGCAGATAAAATAGAAACTCCATCAATAGTAAATGATAATGTTCAAAAGGAAGTTCCAAAAGCATGGGAAATGAATATGTCAACCTATGATGTTAATGTTTTATACCAGGTGCCGGAGTTTACTCCCAATGTTGGTAAGTACGAAATAAACAGTGATTTATCAAGTTTGTTTAATGCGGGGCAGTACACCGGATTTACGCAAGCACAAATGGACTCCATTTCTGAAGATGGTTTTGTTGCTTTAATGCCAAGCTACGATGTGCTTAAAATGCACCACATTTATGAATTCCCCATGTACAAGGAATCTCCGGTTTTTATAACCGTTGATTCAGCGCTTCATCTTTATCATTTGTATTATGACAATTCCTTGAAATTAGTAGAAGCAAGCACCATGTATGAAAAACTTGAAAATATGTCTTTTAATATATTCTTTGAAAGTATTGAAACATACAAAAATATAAAGTATGAAGATTTAAATGAAGAACTAAAGTTTATATCAGCATATTTTTTGACAGCATGTAAATTAATGGACATTGATATACAAAGCATTGATGTTCCTGAAGAAATAACAACTCTAGCTGACGAAGAAATGAAACTTATAGAAGATTCCTCTGATTACAGCAAATCACCGATTCTCAAAAAAGATTTGGATTATTCTCAGTTTGTTGTGAGGGGACACTATACAGGTGATGAAAAACTTGAAAAATATTTTAAAACAATGATGTGGTATGGATTGTCTGGTTTCCCTGTGTTTGACGAAACAAAGACTGAGCCAACACTAGACATAGATAGTTTAACTAAATCAATGATTATTACATGTCTCACATTAAAAGATGAGAAAAATTTCACTGCTCATGAAAACATTTATTCAACAACAGCTTTGTATGCAGGCATGTCAGATGATTTAGGTATATTTGAGTTTAAGGACCTTATAACAAATGTTTATGGACAAAATCCGGATTTGAATATTTTCAAAGACAGTACATATTATGGCAGGCTTTTAGAAGAAGCATTGCTACTTCCCGAGCCTAAAATTCAGCCTAAATTAACTTTAGTTTCTACATCTGTGGGAAGGCAGTTCAGATTCATGGGACAGAGATATTCCTTTGATGCAGAAGTTTTGCAAAATCTTATGGAACCAATTATGCGTCCCGTTCCTTCTGGACTTGATGTTATAGCATCCTTTGGGAGTTTAAGAGCTGAAAAACTATTGGACACCTATTACAAGCCTAAAGAAAAATGGGATAAATACGAAGAAAATTTAAATGAAATGCGAGGAAAACAAGAAGAAATAACTGACAATGAATGGATGTCGGACTTGTACAAAGGATGGCTATGGAGCATTAAATCATCTGCGGTATCCTTCGAAGAAATGGAAGGAATGCCAACATTCATGAGAAGCGAAAAATGGACGGACAAGAACATTCATACTGCCCTTGGAAGCTACGCTGAGTTAAAGCATGACAGCATATTGTACATGAAACAGGCAGCTGCAGAAATGGGAGGCGGCGGGGATATAAACATTCCATATAATTATGTGGAGCCAAATGTGGAAGTGTACTGCAAGTTAAAATGGCTGGCACAAAATACCAAAGAGCACCTAAAAGTAAGAAACATGTTGGATGAACCAACTTCCAATGTACTTGACAGCATAATCGAGATGCAGGATACTCTCATGAATGTTTCAGTGAAAGAACTTACTAACCAAAATATTACTGAAGATGAAAACAACTTGCTTTATACCTACGGTGGGAGGATAGACAATATAATTCAGATTATTTACAGCATGCTGTATGAAAAAAACCTTAATGCTAGCAATGATTATACAACAGCATTAATTGCTGACATAGCAACGATTGCACCAAACAGTTTTTTCCCAAAAGGTACCTATTTGGAAATAGGTAATGGTCTGCCTTGTGAAATTTATTTAGTTTGCAATACAAACGGAAAAACATATTTGGCAAAAGGAGCACTGTTTAACTATTATGAATTTTTGTCTGACAAGAGGCTAACCGACGCAAATTGGCACAACCTAATTGGAATAAGGAAGGCTGCAATTGTCTATGATAATGAAATTGGGCGATATAGGGAAGCTGGTACCTATGACGAAAATGGTGTTCTAAGTGTGGAAGAGGGTGTTGACTACATTGAAGAGGTGCAAATTGGTGAGCCTTCTTTACATATGGTTTCTAAGCCTGAATGGACGAATTCCTTTATATCTACTGAAGAAAATAATGTTATGGTAACAAACAATATAGAACTTGATTGGTCAAAATGA
>JBGUET010000231.1:0-4473 GCA_041821225.1 Sedimentibacter sp. | reverse complement strand
GTGATAATATTTTTGACAGCATAACAATTATACAGTTAATCTTATCAAAAATCAAGTGTAAAGAATAAAAAAATGAAAAAATTCAATAATAAATCTATATATAACATTATATATAGATTTATTTTAATATCAAGAAATATTTTTCATTATAATTCTTTGTATGGGAAAAGAAAAAAATCAATTTATGCGGGAGAAATGTATGTACAGAACGGATTTAGCTTATGAAGCAAATGAGTCTCTTAAGAAAAAGGTGGAAGGGTTAAAATTTGATACAAAAAAATTCAGTCACGGAGAAGTAATAGAACTTGAAATTACCAGTGATTCTGCTGAAAAAAAGATTGGAAAGAAAAAAGGGAAATATATAACATATGAAACAAAAAGTCTTAAAAATCTTGATAAAGAATCAAGAGATGAGGTTATATCAATACTTTCCCAAGCTATTAAGGATGTGTCTGGACTTAAAAGAGAAAAAATTCTTGTGGTTGGACTGGGAAACAGGAACATAACCGCTGATGCCTTAGGTCCTAGGACTTTGGACAAAATAAAGGTAACAAGGCAATATTTCAAGGCATACAACAAAGATTTTGATGAGGATTACAACGAAGTAAGTATTTTAGAGCCAGGTGTATTGGGTAAAACAGGCATTGAAACTATTAATACAATAATAGGTGTGATTGAAAAAATAAAACCAACCCTCCTTATTGTAATAGATGCCCTTGCTTCAAGAAAAATGAGAAGGCTTTGCTCGGTAGTTCAAATAACAGATGCAGGCATTGAACCAGGCTCTGGAATAGGAAATATGCAAGGGTCTTTAAATGAAGAAACTATAGGAATAAAAGTTGTCGCAATTGGCATACCAACAGTTGTGGATACAGCAACTATAGTGAATGATACCATAGAAATGATGGAAGATACGTTAAAGGATAAAACTGATGATGTGGGGCAAATAATGGGGATTTTAAGCGATTTGGATTATGACGAAAAACATGAGTTCATAAAGGAAATACTAAGTCCAATGTATGGAGAATCTATTGTTACCCCAAGTGCTGTAGATGAATTAATTGATATTTTATCTGAAATATTATCTGAATCAATTAATAAAGCAATACATCCAGGGTATGAACTAAAACCGTAATGTAATTGTAAAAAATAACAGTGTTATTCAGGAAACAATAAACATATACATTAATATATTACTATTGAGAAAGTATATGGAGTTGGATCATGAAAAAACGCAGAAAAAACAAGGGTGGAACAAAATTTTATATGGCCATGTCTGTATTGTGCTTAGCAATACTTTTTGTTGGTTACAGTTATGTGTATAATTTGTCTGAAAAAAGGAAGTCGGGACAAGATGTAACTACGATTTCTATAAATTATGATGCTGATAAAAAGCTCAAACAAGAAAATTTAAATGTATTGGATAAAATAATGTCTTATTTCAACGTGTTTTTAGAAAAAACATTTAAAGATGACAGCGTGGAGAATGACAGTAGTGTAATAGAAAATACAGATGAAGAACCTGCAGAAATATTTAAGACAATCGACAGTAAGACTATGGCTAATAATGACTTGCAAATCTATGATGATGATAACAGTGATGCTCTGCAGTTAGCAGAAAGGGAAGTGTACCTAGCAAATAACCGAAAGGAGGATTTCTTTAAGATTATTGAATCTCCTACATCAAGAAGCAGTATTCCAAGGGATTTCAAAATTGATGCTGCTTCTGTTAATGAAAAACTGAATATAGTTCTTTATCACACTCATAGCACAGAGGCATACTTTCCTGATAATGGATTGAATTTCAGGTCCCTAGATGAAGAATTAAATGTTACTGGTATTGGAAGCAGGATTACACAAAATTTAGGGAAATACGGATTAAATATAATTCATTTAACAAATTACAACGACTATCCAGATTATAATTCTTCCTACGCAAATTCAAATTATAATGTTAGTCAAATACTTTCTAGCAGCAAGAAAAACTTAATAATTGATTTTCATAGGGATGGGGCTGTAGAAAACTCAGAGTATGAAAAAGTTCTATCAGAAATGAAAACAATAGAAATAGATAAAAAAACAGCTGCTACATGTACTCTTGTAGTAGGGGATGAAAATGGTAATGTTGAAGAATTAAAAAAAGCGGCTAGGATATTTTATGGTATTGCAGAGGATATGTATCCTGGCTTGTTCAGAGACATTATAATAAGACCGGGGGCATATTTCAACCAATATCTATCGGATTATGCTATGCTTATAGAAATAGGAAGCACATTAAATACTTTAGAAGAAGCCCAGTATTCAGCAGATCTGTTGTCTGAAGTATTATTAGTGTATATTAATGAAATTAACAAATAATGCTTTTAAAGTTACATAAATTTTGATATAATGCCTTTACTAGTTAATTAGGGAGGTAATGTTACTTGGATAGAAAAAAATATATAAGAAACTTTTCGATAATCGCTCATATAGATCATGGCAAGTCAACTCTAGCAGATAGATTAATAGAAAACACAGGGCTTCTTTCACACAGAGAAATGCAAGAACAAGTATTGGACAACATGGATTTGGAGAGGGAAAGAGGAATAACCATAAAGCTTCAGAGCATATGTCTTTTGTACAAGGCTTTAGATGGCCACGAATACACTTTGAACTTAATTGACACTCCTGGACATGTGGACTTTAATTATGAGGTATCTAGAAGTTTAGCAGCCTGTGAAGGTGCAGTTCTTGTTGTAGATGCCGCTCAAGGTATTGAGGCACAAACGTTAGCTAATGTTTATCTTGCATTGGACCAAAATTTAGAAATAGTGCCTGTAATAAACAAAATAGACTTGCCAAGTGCAAGACCAGAAGAAATAAAGAAGGAAATTGAAGATGTAATAGGATTAGACTGTGAAAATGCTCCTTTAATATCTGCAAAAGAAAATATCAACATTGACCAAGTACTAGAAGCAATAGTAAACCTTATTCCACCTCCTGAAGGAGACGAAGAAGCCCCACTTAAGGCACTTGTTTTTGATTCGTATTATGATAGCTACCGAGGTGTTGTTGCATATATAAGAGTTAAGGAAGGTAAAGTTAAAAAGGGCGATAAAATAAGAATGATGGCAACTGGTAAGACTTTTGATGTAACAGAGGTTGGAGTAGTTTCACCAACACAAAAGCCGTTACCCGCATTGTATTCAGGCGATGTTGGATATTTGTGCGCAAGCATGAAAGAAGTTAAGAGCTGCCAAGTTGGTGATACAATAACTAATGATAATTACCCTGCAAAGGAATCATTGCCTGGATATAAAAAGGTAACATCAATGGTATTTTGCGGTGTTTATCCTTCGGAGGGCGAAGAATACGGAAGTGTTAGAGATGCGTTGGAAAAATTACAGGTAAATGATGCTTCACTTACCTTTGAACCAGAAACATCTATTGCGTTGGGTTTTGGATTCAGATGTGGATTTTTAGGTCTTTTGCACATGGAAATAGTTCAAGAGAGGCTTGAAAGAGAATTTGATTTAAATATAATTGCCACAACACCAAGTGTAATTTACAAAATCTACAAAACAAGTGGTGAAATGGTTATTTTACAGAATCCTACAAATATGCCTCCTGTACAAGAAATAGAATATATGGAGGAACCTATTGTTTCTGCATCTATTATGACTCCTACTGATTATGTTGGAGCAATTATGGAATTGTGTCAAAATCGAAGAGGAATATTTGAAAACATGGAATACATGGAAGCAAAAAGAGTAATTCTACATTATAAAATTCCTTTAAATGAAGTTATTTATGATTTTTTTGATGCTTTAAAATCTAAAACTAGAGGTTATGCTTCTCTAGACTATGAATTAAATGGTTATGAACGTTCGGAACTTGTAAAAATGGATATACTTATAAACGGAGAATTGGTTGATGCATTTTCCATTATCGTTCATGAGCAAAAGGCTTATGAAAGAGGAAGAGGAATAGTGGAGAAACTTAAAGATGTTATACCAAGACATATGTTTTCAGTGCCTCTTCAAGCATCTATTGGTGCAAAGATTATAGCGAGAGAAACTGTAAAAGCACTAAGAAAAGATGTTTTAGCCAAGTGTTATGGTGGGGATATAACTAGAAAGAAAAAACTTCTTGAAAAGCAAAAAGAAGGCAAGAAACGCATGAGGAAAATAGGCAGTGTAGATGTTCCTCAAGAAGCATTCTTAGCTGTATTAAAGTTTGATGAAGATTAGAAATTTTTTTAAATCAATCAAATAATTAGGAAAATAATAAAAATTAGGGCATTAGACCCTAATTTTTTATTGTCAACCCATTATAGTTAATTATGAAATTTTTCCTAAATAAATGATTTCATCGGTTTCAGTGTTTGTAATTAATAAACCTAATTCTTCCCAATTTGATGAGCCAAGGTATCCAATTCTGTCGTCCCAAACACCATCATATTCATCCTTTTTAACCTGTTCTCCGTCCACATAA
>JBGUET010000230.1:0-4476 GCA_041821225.1 Sedimentibacter sp. | reverse complement strand
AGATTTCATGTCCTTTGTTAAATATCTTGAATCCGTTCTTGGATATGTGGCAAGTTTGTATTTTTCATACAAATTTTGTGCTGCATCCAGTGTCTGTTCTGCAGTATAGCCAAAGCGTCTGTTGCCATCTCTTTGAAGTTCTGTTAAATCATATAGGAGTGGCCTTTCAACTGTTGCCCTCTTTGTTTGAATCTTTGTTACCGTACCTTCTTTATTCTGGCATTTAGCTGCTATTTCTTCGGCTTTTTGCAGTTCTTCAATTCTTGTTCCATTTTTATTAAACCAAGTAGCCGTAAACATTTGGCAATCTGCCGCAACTTCATAAAATGGTTGAGAAATAAAATCATCTATTTCTTTTTGCCTTGAAACTATAAGTGAAAGTGTTGGAGTCTGAACCCTTCCGATTGTAAGCATTTGATTATATTTCACAGTAAAAAGCCTTGTAGCATTAATTCCTACTAGCCAGTCTGCCTCTGACCGGGCTTTTGCAGATTGATACAAGCTGAAGTATTCCTTGTTATCTCTAAGATTTTTAAATCCTTCAGATATGGCTTCATCTGTCATGCTGCTAATCCATAGTCTTTTAACAGGTTTTTTGCATCCTGCTGTTATATAAACATATCCAAAAATAAGCTGTCCCTCACGTCCAGCATCTGTTGCACATATTATCTCTTCTATTTTGTCATCAAGCATGAGATTTTTAACTATTTCATACTGTTTTTCAGTTGAAGGATTGACCATGTATTTAAATTGTCTTGGAAAAATAGGCAAATCATTAATATTCCAGCTTTTAAATTTAGAATTGTATTCTTCCGGATATGAAAGCTGTATTAAATGGCCTACGCACCAAGTTATTATATATTCCTGATTTTCCATGAAACCATCTCTTGAACGTTTTATATTTAAAACTCTGGCAATATCTTTAGCCACTGATGGTTTTTCTGTAACTATCAATTTCATACTTTTTCATCCTTTTTTAACGCTTTGCCTGATTATTATAGCACATTAAAATGTGTTTGTCCTTATTTTTTTGTTTTAAACATGAACGCTGTTACTGGAATATCAGTAAACTTTGTTGCTTTACCTTCTACGTGTCCATGTTTGTATTCTTTGTCAAGTGCTATTAACAACATTCGTTTTTTTTCATATATTACATTAACAGTCTATGTTAGGAGGTATTTTATTTGAAAGAAAAACATGTATTTGCAGGCAATAACACTTCAAAAGGATTTTACAGTTATTTTGACAATTTAATTAAGGCAGAGGAGGCAAGGCGCATTTATATTTTAAAAGGAGGCCCCGGTGTAGGAAAAAGTACTTTCATGAAAAAATTTGGCCAGTCAATGCTTGAAAAAGGATATTCTGCAGAGTTTATTCATTGCTCTGGAGACAATGAAAGTTTGGATGGAGTCATCATTCCTGAATTAAAAATCGCATTAATTGATGGTACTGCACCCCATACAATAGACCCTGTAATCCCAGGAGCAGCAGATGAAATTATCAATCTAGGTACTTACTTAAATAATCAACAGCTTGAAAAGCACAAATCTAAAATAATTCAAATATTAAAAAATATATCCAACCTTTATGATAGTGCATACAGATATCTAGACGGAGCAGGCACTATATCAGAAGAAATTAGTTTTATATATGATCAGTATATTAATAATAGTAAATTTAATGAAATGTGCGCAAATGCAATAGATAAGTTGTTTCCTGACAATTTCCTTAGCACAAATCCGGGAAATATAAGAAAATTATTTTCTGAATCATTCACATCAAGCGGTTACATTAACTACACTCCATCGTTGTGTGAGGATAAAAAAATTTGGGCTATCGTAGGGGAAAATTCAAATTACACTTCCATATTTTTGCGCCGAATAGTGGAAGAAACCATTAGGAGAGGGTATGATGCTGAATGTTATTACAATCCTTTAACTCCAGAAAATATTCAACACATCTATTTGCCTCACATGAATTTAATTATTATAAGTTCAGAAAATGTCGCCAACTATAATTGTGATGAAATATTCGATCTGCATTTACTTTTAGATTCCGAAAATTTGAAGAATAGAATTTCTGAAATCGAAAACAACATGCTCTTGTACGATTTGTTAGTTAAGAATGCTTTGACGAAACTTTCTGAAACTAAAAAGATGCATGACCTTCTTGAAATTTTTTATGTTAACAGCATGAATTTCAAAGGTGCAGATGAATGCTTTGACTCGGTAGTGGCACAATATACATAAAATCCAATTTGCTAGATATCATTGCTTGTATTTCAAAGCTTCTTAATACAAAAGGATTTGTGCGGCGCACAAATCCTTTGAATTTTTAATTTCATTTGCTAAACATTTTTTTCAAATATTGCCCTGTATAAGACTTTTTCGCTTTTGCAATTTCTTCTGGAGTACCTTCTGCCACAATGGTTCCTCCTCCATCGCCACCTTCTGGACCTAGGTCAATAACATAATCTGCTGTCTTTATTACATCCAAATTATGTTCAATTACTACAACTGAATTTCCAGCTTCAACAAGCCTGTCAAGAACTTCAACTAGCATATGAATATCTGCTATGTGCAATCCTGTAGTTGGTTCATCAAGGACATACAGTGTATTTCCTGTTCCTTTTTTGCTAAGTTCAAAGGCAAGTTTAATACGCTGTGCTTCTCCTCCAGATAATTCTGTGGATGGTTGACCTAGCTTAATATATCCAAGTCCTACATCCTGCATGGTTTTTATTTTGTTATTTATTTTAGGAATATTTTCAAAAAATTCCAATGCTTCATCTATGGTCATATCTAAAACTTCTGATATGTTTTTCCCCTTATACTTTACTTCCAGAGTTTCTCTGTTGTACCTTTTACCCTTACAAATTTCACAGGGAACATAAACATCTGGAAGAAAATGCATTTCAATTTTTAGGATTCCATCCCCATGGCACGCTTCACATCTTCCACCCTTAACGTTAAA
This sequence comes from Sedimentibacter sp., assembly GCA_041821225.1. Taxonomy (GTDB): domain Bacteria; phylum Bacillota; class Clostridia; order Tissierellales; family Sedimentibacteraceae; genus Sedimentibacter. The sequence goes on along the minus strand of JBGUET010000230.1, from coordinate 1,503 downwards.
GCTGAATCTTCCCTTTTTGTAGCCTCTTTCTTTTGCTTCAATGGTCATGGCATATACATCTCTTATATAATCGAACACACCTGTATAGGTTGCAGGATTTGACCTAGGAGTTCGTCCAATAGGTGATTGGTCAATAGTAATTATTTTATCTATTTGTTCAACTCCTAAGATTTCATCATATTTGCCAGGTCGGTTAGTGTTTTTAAATAACATTTGATGCAGACCCTTTGACAATATTTCGTTTATTAAGGTAGATTTACCTGAGCCTGAAACACCTGTTATGCAACACATTAAGTTAAGAGGAATCTTTACATCAATGTTTTTTAAGTTGTTTTCTCTAGCGCCTTTAATTTCTATAAATTTATTTGATGTTCTTCTAGTACTTGGAACTTCTATTTTCTTTTTACCGCTTAAATATTGCCCTGTAATTGAATTTTCATTGTTTTTTATATCTTCAAACGTCCCATAGGCAACTACTTCGCCTCCATGAACACCGGCACCTGGACCAATATCAAGAATATAATCTGCACTTTCCATGGTTTCCTCATCATGTTCCACAACAATTAGAGTGTTGCCTAAGTCTGTAAGATTTCGCAGTGTTTTGATTAGCCTGGCATTATCTCTTTGATGAAGTCCAATGCTTGGCTCATCCAAGACATAAAGAACTCCTACTAAGCTTGATCCTATTTGTGTGGCAAGTCTTATACGCTGTGATTCCCCACCAGACAACGTACTTGCATTTCTATCCAATGTTAAATAGGTCAATCCTACATCTGATAAAAAATGAAGTCTAGAATTTATTTCCTTTATAATTTGATCTCCTACCACCATGTTTTTTGGGCTTAATTCCAAATCCTCGAAAAACTTTAACATTTTTACAACTGAAAGTTTTGTAACTTCATAAATGTTTTTATTTCCAACTTCTACAGCTAGGCTCACTGGATTCAATCTTGCTCCATGACAATCAGGACATGGACTTTCATTCATGTATGCTTCAATCCAATCCCTCATTTCTGGAGATTTAGTTTCTAAGTATCTTCTTTCTAAGTTGTTTACAACACCTTCAAAATCCCTTGTATAAACTTTTGGCCCTTGAAATTTACTTACAAAATCCACTGTAACATTTCTTCCTTTTGTTCCGAAAAGAATTTCATCTATAAATGCTTTAGGGGCCTGAGACAAAGGTTTTGTTATGTCAAAATCATTGTAGTCTGCAATTGATTTGAATATTTGATAATAGTATCCCTCTTCATCTGAGCCAAAAGGGGCTATGGCTCTTTCCGCTATTGTTTTGGAATTATCAGGTATTACTAAATCAACGTCTATTTCTCTTTTGACTCCAAGACCATTGCAGGTTTTACACATTCCAAAAGGGTTGTTAAAAGAAAACATCCTAGGGGCTATTTCTCCAAAACCAATTCCACAATCTGTACATGCGAATTTTGTGCTCATGAGATATTCTTCTTTATCTATAACATCTATGAGAACCATTCCTCCTGTAAG
>JBGUET010000229.1:0-4481 GCA_041821225.1 Sedimentibacter sp. | reverse complement strand
ATGAATATGAGTGTAAAAGTTTTGCAGTACCTGGACTACTTTGTACTATTTCATTTTCATTTATTGAGTAAGCCAAAAGTGCAACATCTTTTACTATATTACCAGCAGTTGAAAAAAAGTATCCACTAATTGTTAAAGAGGTATTCCATATAGTTGAGAGCACTGAAGATGATTTATTACTATCTTCATATGTGTAACCTGAAGAAAATCTAGCTGAATAGGTAGTTCTCACTGCTCCATCACCTGGATCCACAACCATGGGAGTTATACCAACTTCTTTAAAATTATTATCAACAACTTTTTTTTCATATTTTTTTACATTATTTGAGTTATATATAACACTTGAATCTGGATTATATTTTGTAAATGAGTCAGCTAAGACAGAAGTTGAAAATGAAGAGATTAACACTAATGAAAGAACTAAAGAAAAAATTTTTTTTATCATAAATTACTACCTCCAATTGTATCCTTCTATTTTGTTATTAGTTTGTTTAAATTCCTACTACTTAAATTATCAAACCAGCGCTGGTCCTTTACATTATAAATAGTTAAATTATACCATAGTATTTTACAAAAGTATTTTAGTCAAACTTCAATTTTATTTTTATAAATAATTAAAATTAACACTCTTTAAAATAACTATATTCATTTAATAATATTATTATATATATATATATATATATATGTCAACCATTTTATTCCAACAAATTTCTACAATTTACCATTAAAAATGTCAAAAAAGCCGACCTGGATGATACTTAATCACCTAAATCGGCTCAATAAAATTCTCTTATTTTCATTTATAACGCATCAATTAAATCATTTGAAATTCGCTCATATTTGTTTAACTTTATATTTACTGTTACACCAGCTAGAAATATTACCTCTGCTACGCCATCAAATCCCATCTTTATATGATCCAAAGTTTTCAGCATCAACTCATATGGCATTTTATCAATTACCCCAACACTCTTTGTCAGTCTAATTAGCTCAACTAATCTATACTTTTCAAGTGTATTTTCATCACTTATAGTTTGCTGCAACTTAGTATTTTCTACAAGCTGATTCCATGCTTTTATAACCACTTCCATTGGAACAGCATCTCTTATTTTTATTCCATTACAACATGCATTTTCCCCAACAGTTTCATATTTGCCTGCTCTGAATCTCTTGCAACACCAATAATATTTGCCTTTCTCTTTGATACTCTTTGATTCCCTTCTAACTAAAGTATGTCCGCAATGCTTACAAATCAGTTTACCAGAAAAGGGCAGTTTCTTACTATGCTGATGATATTTATTCATTCCATGTTCCTTAGCAAATTTGTACTGTCTTTCAAACTCAAGCTGGACACATTCCCAGGTATTTTTATCAATAATTGCAGGATGCGTATCCTCGTAATAATATTTTGGTAAATCTCCATTATTTTTTACTCTCCGTTTTGTAAGATAATCTGCATTATAAGTTTTTTGAAAAAGTGTATCTCCTTTATATTTTTCATTGGTTAAAATCTTTTTTAGTGTGCTACAGTTCCATACTTTGTTTCCTGTTTCAGTCATAATCCCATCTTCCGTAAGATGCTCTGCTATTTTATAATATCCATACCCATCAAGAAACTCTTGATATAGTCTTCTAACTGTAATTGCCTGAGCCTCATTTATTATAAGATTACCTGTTTCATCCTTATCATATCCAAAGAACTTACCACTTGGTATGCTTTTTATGCAGCCTTTTTCATATTTGCGGCGTATTCCCCATTTTACATTCTCTGATTGATTTAAACTTTCATTTTGTGCAAAAGCTGAAATTAAAGTTATAAGAACTTCTCCTGCACTTGTCTTTGTATGGATATTTTCTTTTTCAAAAAATACATCCACTCCTAAAGCTCGAAGTTCTCTTATGCTGTTTAAGCAGTCTAGAGTATTTCGCCCAAAGCAAGACAGACTTTTTGTAATTATCATATCTATTTTATTTTCTCTAGCATCCTGCATGAGTCTATTAAAAGCTTCTCTTTTTAAAATATTAGTCCCCGAGATTCCTTTATCCATATAGATACCAGCAAAATCATAATTAATGTTTTCTATAATATATTTCTTAAAATATTGAACCTGTGCATTATAACTTGCTATCTGTTCATCACTACTAGAAGAGACTCTACAATATGCAGCTACCCTTAATTTTATCTCATTTTTCTCCGTTTTTTCTGAATCTAAAGTACTCGGCAGCGGGTATAATACGGAAACTCTTTTCGGACCTCTTCTTTGAATAATTGCCATTTGTAACCTCCTCTACAACCATAGGTTCATTTATGATAATACCACTCGTAACTTCTTGCAATTTTCCTTGTGATATTCTCGTGCCTTCACAAACATCTTTTCCCTTTTGCATATATGTTGCACATATCCAGCTTACCCATCTACCTTGATGAACAACTCTTATAAGCGTTGCACCACAATATGGGCATCGTAACATCCTTGAAAATGGATATATTTTTGTTTTCCTACTTTCTCGAATAAGCTGAGCCTTTTCCCAATCTGCTCTACTTACGATAGCTATATGAGAATTTTCTACATAATACTTTGCCTTTTGTCCTCTATTAATAATTTCCTTGCCATTATCAGTTACATAGTTCTTTTGCATAAGGCAATCGCCTTTATATTTTTCATTAGATATAATTCTTAATATCCTATGTGATTTCCATGGATTATTTGTATTTGTATAAGTGGGCATATTTTGTTCATTAAAGTCTTTTGCAATTTTATATGCTGTTTCTCCTTTTAAGAATAGCTTATATATCTTTCTTACTATTTCTGCTTGCTCTTCATTTATGACAAATCTACCATTTTCATCTTTGTCATAGCCAATCAATCGATTAATATCTACAATTGCATCTCCACGCTTGAACTTTTTTTCTATTGACCATTTAATATTTTCTCTTACAGATTTCCGTTCTTCTTCGGCAATTGCAGCTAATACTGTAAGTAGCAATTCGCCTTCAGAATTCAGTGTATTAATTCCTTGTTCTTCAAAAATAACTCCAACACCAATTCTTTTTAATTCTCTAACACTTTCCAAAAGTATTAATGTATTCCTTGCAAACCTGGATATTGATTTAGTAATAATAATATCTATCTCGCCAACTTTTGCTTTTTCAATCATGGCTTGAAAACCTGGGCGCTCTTTTTTAGCACCGGATATACCCATATCTGAAAAGATGCCACAAAATTCAAATTGGGAGTTTGATGTAAATTTTTTTAGATAATATTCTGTTTGATTTTGAAGTGAACCTAGCTGACCTATATTTTCAGTTGATACTCTAACATAAGCGCATATTCTCAGTTTTTTAGGTTTATAAAATGGATTTTTCTTTGGCTTTATTTCTGTAACGGTCCTCATTATTCACCTCTACCCTAAATTCCATGGCAGTTCCATTCCATCTTTAAACTGAAAAACTACCTTTTGATCAGATTTTATAATCATTGCGTTAAGTGTAGAACACCAAAGACTCTCATCAAAATCCCTTAGTAAATGTTCCTGATTTCTAAGTTCTCTAACAAAGACTATTATTTGATTTTTTCTTCCCGTAAGCTTTGCTATTTCAACGCTAATTTCCTGTTGCCTTTTTTGTAAACTATTATACCTTGTAGCAAACCCATTATATTTCGTGTTATATTCATTTTGATCCATTGGTATCCTCGTATTCTCAGCAACTAATTTTTCTAATGACCCCTCAAGTAAAATACACTCCTCATCTATTTTGTCGCACTCTTTTTGTTGCTTGCTAAAGTCAGTAATCTTTTCAATAATTTCTTCATAACCTAACATTAATTCTTCTTTGTTTTCAATTAAACTATTAAAAGCATCAACAAAAGTTTTTTTAATTATTTCTTCCTTTAAATGTGGTGTGCTACAAAATTTCCGTTTTTGAAACTTATTATTACATTGCCAAATCGTAGTAGCATATTTACTATTGGAATGCCATACCTTTCTTCCATAAAAGCCGCCACAGTCCCCACATACTATGCGGCTAGCAAAACAGTTTATTCCACTTATATATTTACCTCCAGCCTTTCGCCTTCTAAACTCTTCTTGTACTAATTCAAACACCTCAGAACTAATAATTGCTGGATGGCTATTTTCAACATAATACTGTGGTATCTCCCCTTCATTAATTTTCTTTTTTTTAGTAAGAAAATCTACAGTGAAACTTTTTTGAAGAATAGCATCTCCTTTATACTTTTCGTTTTGAAGAATACTTTTCACTGTGCTAGACTGCCATTTATCCTTACCACCTGGAGTTAGGATTTTATTATCTGTTAAATATCTTGCAATTCCTGAGGGTGTCTTCCCCTCAAGAAATAATTTATAAATCAACCTAACAACCTTAGCTTCCTTTTCCACAATTTTAGGCAAGCCATCTTCCCCTTTTTCATATCCTAAAAACTGTCCATATGGCAAGCTTACTTTTCCATCTGCAAACC
>JBGUET010000228.1:0-4531 GCA_041821225.1 Sedimentibacter sp. | reverse complement strand
TTCGGGAAACTGTACTTTTTGGGCTGACAGTGGCACACATGGTATATTCAATGGTTTGGATGAAAAAATTATGGATGAGTTAAATAAAAAATATATTTATAGAAAAACTAAGGTGAGCATGGACCCTAGGTTATATGGATGTGGATTTGAAAACTGGTTTAGGAAAGAAATGAAAAGACCTGGATTTTGCATAGAATTGTCTCCTTTTGTTGAAGGTGGAAAGCAACATCCTGATAGTATGTTTCATGAGTTGGTGTGGGAATATGCTAAGACTACAGGGTTGTTTTTTGGGGAAAAGGCAGTTGAAGTTTATAAGGAAATATATAGTGATGTTGAGAAATATGCTGCATTGACTGGTGAGATTATTTGATTTAATAATTATTGTAAAAGACCCGGGAGGGTACAAGACCCTCCCCTACATACAGAGAATATTTGATTTAATTATTATTGTAAAATACCCGTGGGGGTACAAGACACTCCCCTACTTACTGTTGTAATATTTATTTATTTGGATTATAGTATTATAAGAATTTACAATTATGGAGGAAATAAATGAATGCTGAAATACTTTGCGTAGGTACTGAGCTTTTGCATGGAGATATAGTAAATACAAATGCTCAAGATATATCTAAAGAATTAGCTAAAATAGCTATTGATGTTCATTACCAAACTGTTGTGGGAGACAATCCTGACAGAATTAAAAAATGCTTTGCCATAGGTTTTTCTAGGGCTGATATAGTTATATGCACTGGTGGTCTTGGTCCAACTCAAGATGATATTACAAAGGAAGTATTGGCTGAATATTTCAATGTTGAAATGGTTTATGATGAAAACAGCTTCCAACATGTGAAAAAGATGTATTCTCGCTTTAGAAAAGACTTTCCACAAAACAATATGAGACAAACATATTTCCCAAAAGGTTCTATTATATTAGATAATCCAAATGGAACTGCAAATGCATGTATTTTTAATGGAAAAGACAGTGATGGAAATTTAAAAATAGGCATACTTTTACCTGGCCCACCAAAAGAAATGGGACCACTAGTAGATAATGAAGTTATACCATATTTAAAACAATTTACTAATCAAGTTGTTTATGGAGAAAAATTAGTTGTAGTTAATATTGGAGAATCTGCTGCTGAAGAAATGATTTTAGACATTATAAAAAAACAAACAAATCCAACCATAGCTCCCTATGCAAGTGCAGGTAAGGTTATTTTTAGAATTACTGCAAAGGCTGATACTAAGGAAAAATGCATGGAACTTATACAGCCTGTTAAGGAAGAGTTAATAAGACGTTTTGGAGTGAACAATGCATATACTACCCAGACAGGCAAGGTAGAGGACAGAACTGCAGAACTTTTATTGGAGAAGAACATTACCATTGCAGTTGCTGAATCATGTACAGGTGGAATGGTTGCTTCAAGACTTATAAGTTACCCTGGTATTTCAAAAGTATTTAAGGAAGGTTTTATTACTTACAGCAATCAAGCTAAAATGCATACTTTACAAGTAAATAGGGAGACTTTAGATAAATTTGGAGCAGTTAGTGAAGAAACGGCTAAAGAAATGGCATACGGTGCAGCAAAGACAGCAGGGGCCGACATAGGTGTTTCTACTACCGGTGTTGCTGGTCCTGATGGAGGAACAGATGAAAAACCTGTTGGATTAGTGTATGTATGTGTTTATTATAAAAATAAATTTAACATTTTGAAAATTAGTTCAACTGGTTCTCGTGATACTGTTAGAGAAAGGGCTTCCACATCTGTGTTGGATTTAATTAGAAGCAGTGTTGAAAGTATGAGTTAGTAATTGCGGGAGGGTACAAGACCCTCCCCTACCTATTGGCTTATTTGATTGTTGGTTATAATTAGGGTCATTTCTTGTTTGAAATATTTTTATGATATTTTTGATTTTGATTATAATTGCGGGAGGGTACGAGACCCTCCCCTACTTATTGGCTTATATGATTGGTGGTTATTTTAATTTATATGCCTTCTGAAGAAGTGGATAAATTTTTGTTGTATTCTTTTAACTTTTGGTCTGCAAGATAGAATATGCTGTCCTTTGGATATTCACCGAAAACTCCAGGTTCTCCAGCTGGTACTCCAGTTAATAGTTCAAGTCCTTCTTCAATAGATTTAACTGCATAGATGCTGAACATATTTTTGCTTACTGCATCAATAACATCATCCCTTAACATTAAATTATCTATATTGCTTTCAGGAATTATTACACCTTGTTTACCAGTTAATCCTTTTAAGGAGCATATATCAAAAAATCCTTCAATTTTTTCGTTAACTCCACCTATTGGCTGGATTTGTCCCATTTGATTCACAGAGCCTGTCACTGCAAAATTTTGTTTTATTGGAACGTTTGACAAACTTGACAAAATTGCATATAGTTCAGCACTAGAAGCGCTATCCCCGTCCACTCCTCCATAAAGTTGTTCAAATGTAACTTGAGCTGTAAATCCAAATTGTTTTTCCTGGGCAAATTTTCCCCCTAAATAACCGTTAAGAGTTAATACACCCTTTGAATGAATGTTGCCACTCATTTTAGTTTCTCTTTCTATATTAATTATCCCCTGTCGTCCCATGTACGTCCTAGCTGTTATTCGTGATGGAAGACCAAAGGCATATTCTGATGTTGACATAACAGACAAGCCATTTACTTGTCCAATAACTGCCCCTTCTATATCAATAAGAACTTTCTTCTGGCTTATTTGTTCCTGCATTTTTTCCTCAATCATGTTTGAACGATACTTTCTATCCATTATGGCCTTATCAACGTGATATGCATCTACATATTCTGAATTATCTGCCTGTGCCAGTGCTGATGATTCATAAACTATTTCGCTCACTACATTAAACCGAGTGGTAAGTTTATTTTGATTTTCCGCAAGCCTAGATCCAAACTCAACAACCTTTGCTAATGCCGGGCAATTGAAATGTTTTAAATTCTCTTTTTCACACAATGAACCAACGAAAGTAACATAATGGTGAATGCTATCCTGAGTCCTATCCATTTCAACGTCAAAATCAACATTTACTTTGAACAATTTCTTGAAATCTTCATCTGCTGCTAAAAATTGATAAAACATGTAGCTTCCTATTAATATTACTTTTACATCAAGAGGAATTGGCTGAGGTTTCAATGTTACTGTAGGCACAAACCTTGCTTGTTCCCCTATGTTTTCCACAACTGCTTGTTTGTATTTCAATGCTTTCTTTAAAGCAGCCCATGCAAATTGGTCCATTAACAAATCCTTTGCCTGAAGAATTAAATATCCACCATTTGCCCTATGAAGTGCTCCACCCTTTATCATTGTAAAATCTGTCATGGTAGAAATCATTTGACTTTTATATTCAATTTTCCCAAAAAGATTATAATAATGAGGATTGCTTTCTATTACAACTGGGGCGCCTTGGCTTTTTTCATTGTTTACAAATAAATTTACCTTGTACCTTATAAAAGGGTCCTTGCTATCCTTCGTTTTAATTATCTTTTTATCAAACAAATCATCCTCTTCATCTTCTAATGGTACAACATTTTCTTGAGTTTCTGTTGAATATTCCTCATCTACTAAAATAGGAGAGACACCGCTAAATATTACATGATTATCTGCAGCATCCTTCAATACCTTATCTAAATATTCTACAATTTTAGGTATTTCTTTATATTTCTCTTTTAATTGATTAATAAGTGGTTCTGCAGTATCATAGGCAGTTTGTTTTTCTAGTTCAATTGCCTGCTCTCCTGCAACTCTTTGAACAATTTGCCCATCACGTATTTTCTCGTCAATATCTTTAGCAATCTTACCTCGATTTGTTTCTATTTCTTCTCTCTTTTCAATTGAAAGTTCATTGTATTCTTCAGGTGTTATAAGCTTATCATCTTTTAAAGGTATAAGAAGAATTCTTTGAGATGCTTGCTGTATGCCAAAACCTTCCTTAGTTGCAATTTGCTCAATTTCTTTGAGAATGGATGTCATTTTTTCATTTGTTTTTTGTATTATAGAATCTTTTAGCTGTTGAAAGTGGCTTCCTTCAAATGCCTTTGGAATGTAAATTGCCAGACTCTTAATCAATTTATCCATATCTTTTTGAAATGTTTTTCCTTGCCCAGCAGGAAGAGCTATAGCAATAGGCTTATCCCATTCACTGAAATTGTTAATGTAGCACCAGTCGTTTGGAATTTTCCCATTTGCAGCAATTTTATTAATAGCTGCTTGAGCATATGTGCTTTTCCCTGTTCCCATTGGCCCTAATATAAATATGTTGTATCCTCCAGCAGTCATTGAAAGACCAAAATCCATTGACTTCACTGCCCTTTCCTGTCCTATAACCCCATCTAAAAAATTTAAGTCCTTAGAAGAAGTACAAAATTCAAGTTCCTTTTTAATATTGCAAACTTTCTTTAGTTTATTTATTGGTAGTTTGTGATTGTTATTAACGTTTTCATTTTTGTTCATATTTTTCTCCCTTAGTTCTGACCTGTCATATGATTTATATACCCTATTAGTACCGTG